>NZ_CP038020.1:0-300324 GCF_010120595.1 Streptococcus thermophilus | reverse complement strand
GGTCACAGCCTTGGAAGCTGCACAGAAAATAGGTTTTCCGGAGGCACGTATTTTGATTGCCAACGTAGTTATTGACTTAGCATTATCACCTAAGTCGAATTCGGCTTATAAGGCAATGGATGCTGTCCTGGCGGATCTTAGAAAGTCTGGGAATTTACCTATTCCGCGTCATCTGAGAGATGGACACTATGCTGGAAGTAAGGCACTGGGTAATGCACAAGATTATAAGTATCCACATGCCTATCCTGAAAAGTGGGTTAAGCAACAATACCTTCCAGATAAATTAAGAGGAGTCAATTATTTCCAACCTAATGAAACTGGGAAATACGAAAGAGCTCTTGGAGCTAATAAAGAACGAATCGATAAGTTATCTAGATAATACGAGAAGAATCAACGAAAACGATTGCAAAAAAAATGATTTTTCCTCTTGCAATAATTTTCAAAAGTGGTATTATAAAAACATAGAAATTGCTGTGGTATACGAATCCACATATAAGTGTTGACCGACTAATTTTTGTATTATCGGGAGACAGAGGTCTATTAACAGTGTGCAGGCTGGCTCACCCAGAAGCAACTGAAGTTAGTAGCGAGTCGCCCACCTGCTTTTTTACGTCGCGGGTTCAATACAAACTGTGGATCATCGGTACCAATACAGCATCCAGCCTCCTTAGCTCAGTTGGTAGAGCAGTGGACTCTTAATCCATGGGTCACAGGTTCGAGCCCTGTAGGGGGCATCAAACTTCAACAGTAAAAGCCTTGATAACCAAGGCTTTTTTGCTTGTCTTAAGAGCATTTGCCCCATCGTTTGCCCCACATTTTTTTATGAGCAATCTTTCCAGATATCTCTGATTTGATTAAATTCCTCAAAAATTTTCTCTTCTAAAGTGTGTCCATATACTTCTACCAACATTGAAATATCTCTATGCCCTAGAATTTTTGCAATAACTCCAAGGTCAAACCCTTTGTGCCAGAGGTAGCTTCCATAGGTGTGACGTGCTCCTTTTGTCGTGATAATTGGATAAATGTCCAACTCATTTAAGAGAACACTCAAAGCTTTATTGACGCTTGCAATATCTGGAACTGAATGAATATATCCAAAATGTTGAAAGATCATTCGATATCGATTTTTGATTCCTAACTCCATGTTTGCTCTTTCTTGCTCCGTTTGTAAAAGGCGCAAAATTTTGATACACTCTTCGTCTATTGGAACCATCCGAATAGACGTTTTATTTTTTGGTGGAACAAACTTATGAGAGAGAGTATTATACCTCCTGTATGTTTTTAACAATCCTCTGTCAAAATCAACCTCATTCCAAGTTAACGCTACTAACTCTCCAAACCTCATGCCTGTTTTTAATAGAAAATAGACGATATAAGGAACAATTGAACGTTGGTAATCGAATTTTCTCTTTACTGCTAAAAGTAAATCCAGATAGTCCTTTTCTGTATGTAAATATTTCTCTTCTGTCATCTGTTGTTCTTTGGATGAAAACAACTCGACATGTTGTGTAAAATCATCTATTAGAACTTTGTCAGCAATTGCCATTTGGATGCTCTGATGAATCCCCGTATTCAATCTACCAAGAAAATTTCTACCAACTGTTTGCCCATACTTATTCATAATTCTTTGGTATTCACTCGCACGAATTTGAGTGACTTTTTTATTTCCAAATAATCTTTCAATTGTGTTTTTACGGAGAAGATATTTTTTCTTTGTTTCTTCCGACCTACTACTTGGTAAAATTTTTAGTTCAAGCCATTCTTGATATAGATCGGCAAGAGAAATATCTCTAGAAATTCTTTTTCCTAAACGAAGTTCTTGCAGAATCGGTTCAGCTTCTGACTCTGCAAGTTTTTTTGTTTTAAAACCGCTATTATGAGCAACAGTTTTTCCTTCGTTACGAATTTCATAGGTCCATAAATTACTATCTCCTCGCTTTCGGTAACGAACACTTGCCATATTACGCCACCTCTGTTCCTAGAATCTCATTTACAACACTTTTTGGAACAACCATCAAACGTTTGCGATTATAAAATGTATAGCCTCGTGATACAAGTAATTCTCTTGCCTGATGGATGATATCATTTGCAGTGTGAGGGCGATAGCCCATTTCAATTAATTCTTTGTTGCTAATTAAATTATTATCCATAGTTATCCTCCTTATTGATTTTCTAAAGTCAGAAACTCACCTACAAGTAGTTGTAATTCTGTATTTAATTTAGGGAGATTCTGTATTAATACTTCTTTTAATTCTTCCGCAAATTGATTCGTTTCTTCTCTCAATAGTTTGCGGACTCTTGTTTTTTTCTTTTTGATGCTGTCTGATTTTAAATTTGGAAAAGCTAATGATAACAGTTCAGGATTGCTTAGAAAGATAATTGTAAAGGCTCTTTGATCCACTCGAATATGTTCTAGCTTATAAAATCCGAAATTATCAAGTCGATTCATAATATCTTGCACCATATCCTCCCCAATCGCTTTAGTTCTGAGTTGGAACTCTAGTCTCCACCAAAACGGATTTACACCCAAATCTAGCTTCTCTTCGCGCTTATGAGCAATGATTTCTTTATTCTTATCATATAACCTAACTTGTACATTACTACCGCTAGAACCCCAATATTTCGTCTCTAATTCGCCCCCTCTACCATAGAAGACCTTATGGGTAACACCACCTTTAATATGTTGCAAATTAACGATTTCAGGCCTGTTGAAAATGTCAAATGTCAAATCAAAACGAGACAAACGTACCGTCAATGAATTCAATCTGGCAAAGTACATTAATTGCCTCCATACTTTCATTCCATCAAATTCTTTTAAAGTGTTAGGATTGAAATCAATCCGAATCAATTGTTCACCTCCATAAGTGGATAATTGGAAAAATATAATATTGATTGAATCATACTCATTAAAATCCTTAGCTAAAGTAAAGACATCATCTCGCACGTTATCATGTATTTCAAATGAGTCAACTCTTGTACTTATTGCCTGTTTCAGATTTTTGAAAATTCGTCTTAGGGAACCAGTGTCTGTATCCCAGATAACCGTTAATCTATCAATACTGACATCTAACCTCTGTACTAATTCTCCTATTTCACATCGTTCTTGAATGCTTCTTAAATCTTGTATAGAAACCAACAAAATTGTCCCCCCTTCTTTTAGATTTTTTAGGCCTCAGAAACACCGTCAAATCAACGTTTGCTCGTTCCGTCGTTCTTTGGACGTTGTCCTAAGTGTACCTTTTTGCTGGCTGTTAGAATAGCCAGCTTTTG
The DNA here is from genome assembly GCF_010120595.1 of Streptococcus thermophilus. Classification (NCBI taxonomy): domain Bacteria; kingdom Bacillati; phylum Bacillota; class Bacilli; order Lactobacillales; family Streptococcaceae; genus Streptococcus; species Streptococcus thermophilus. The sequence goes on along the minus strand of NZ_CP038020.1, from coordinate 297,054 downwards.
CTTGGCTAGAAATTGTCTGGACGGCAGCCTGCAGGACTTCGCCTGACTTCACGTCAGGCTCGTCCCTTGCCCTTGTCCACACAATTTCTAGCTCCAAGGCTTCGAATAGTCATCAGTCATAGTCATAGTCTCGTCCTCAAATTCCTCCTCACTCACTATTCCTAAACATATGAGCTATTTGTATCATTTATAACTTATTTATAAGTTATAAATATATTTTATAAAAAAATATTTTAATCAGTCAACTAAAAACTTGATTTGTAAGTTTATAGGTGATAGAATAAGTTTAAAATACAACATAGGAGTTTATCATGACCTTTATTATTCAGAATTTTGGACCCAATTTGGCACGACTACGCATAGAAAAAGGAGTAAGTCAAACTCAACTTGCGGAAGATTTAGGAATCGGTAAACAATCCATCTCTGACTACGAAAAACAAAAAAGCTATCCTACCTTTGCAAATTTGGATAAGATAGCAGAATATTTTAATGCAACTCCAACCCAACTATTTGGAACTAGTAAAGAGATTGAATTAGAAAAGAGTGTTCTTGAATCGAATGAATACTCTGATAAAGTAAGTGAGATCTTAAAGGCTGTCAAATACATCGAAAATTTTCTAGAAACTGATGGACAGTACTTAGAGGATTTACTTTACCTAACAAGAGGCAAACAACTATACACAGAAGATGGAGACGAGTTGTATACTGATCCAACTTCTCAGAAAAGAACATTTCATAACCAATATGAACCTGGTTTTATTGTAGCAAGAGACAAATCTCCACTAGAACTCTTGATTGAAAATAAGGAATTATTTGATAAATAGAAAAAGCGAGTTTGAACTCGCTTTTTCTGTTATGAAAGAAATAACTTATTTTCTAGTTTTTTAGATAAATCCTCTCTCCAAATATCCGTCACGGTCGCTTCTTCCCAGTTCTTTGGGCTTACGCAAGATTTTAATCAATTTTGAGTTAAAAATAAATACTCTAAATACTCATTCAATTCATTAATTATTTAGTCAATGGTTGCTTTGTATCCACAATTCCAAATAGTTCTAAATGAGATTTTAGGAACTTTGAAAACTTTAAAAAACGCATTCTTATCACTTTGAAGATAAGAAAAGAGAGAACGAATTGTGTCCTCTCTCGATGTTAGCTTTTCATCAACTCAAGACAGTTGACAAAGAGCCTTTCAGATATACAATTTGTCTATAGACACTATTGGCATAACTACTTTTTCAAATGAATCACTTTATCATAGCGCTTCAAGTCTTCCTTGGTGTAGTGGTGAATGACCTCCACCACAGCTTGAGGAAGTGAAAAGAGCAGCTGGTTGATTTTTTCTTGATTTTTGGCGTCCAGGTTAGCCTTGACCTCATCTGCTAGGATAAACTGTCGCTTGTGATAGAGAGCACGGGCGATTTCAAGGCGCTGTTTTTCACCGCCTGATAAAGTTTGGTTGCTGGGTACCTTGCCTTTTAGGCTGAGGAGCCCTGTTTCTTGCAAGATGTTATCCATTTTTTGCTGGTCAATTTCCTGTCCCAGAGCGATGTTTTCCTCCACAGATAAATCGTCAAAAACATGACTAGATTGCAAGATATAGGCACCAGCCTGATAGAGTTGACAGCTGGTTAGTTCCCGTCCTTGATAACGAATTTGCCCCTGACTAGGATGGATTTCCCCGTATAGGATGTTGAGCAGGGTGGTTTTGCCCGCTCCGCTTTCTCCGATGATAGCAATCTTTTCCCCAGCGTGGATAGTCAGATCACAAGGAGCTAGAATGGTCTCCCCATCCTTCTCCACACTGACCTGCTCCAACTGGATAGGAAAGACAGATTGGTCAAATATGCTGTCAGTAGCCAACTTATTTCCAAACAAGTCTTGATACTTATCGCAGAGGGACTTGGCAGACTTGCGGGTATTGATAAAGTAGGACAGTTCTTGAAACTGGTAGCCGATGTTGTGGGAGACCAGATAAATGCCGACAAAACTAGCCGCAGAAAGGTAGTTCTGGTAGGTCATGAATCCGCCAATCACAATGGGCGCCACAGAGCAAAATGCATCTATACTGTTGATAAATAAACTGTTCAGTGACCGTTGCTTTTCGTAGGACACTTCTTCTTGCAACGCCTGTTCTAGGTCTTTAGAAAATCTCTTGAAAAACAAATTCTGGCCCTGATAATGACGAATAGGAGCAACACCTGCAATCATATTGTTGACACGGGCGATATAATTCTGATTTGCCAGGGATTTTTGCTCCGCAATCCCATCCAAACGCTTCGAACCCAGTCCGCTACACAAAACTGGTACCGAGTAAAAGATGATAAACAATAACCCCAGATAGAAATTGGTCCAGAGGGCATATGCGATGGAAACGACTGTAAAACCTAGCGAGGATACGATAATGACGGTCGGCTCTATATAGCTATTTTCCAACTGTTGGACATCATTTTCCAGATCAGACAGCACCTCCTCATCAGGAATCTGACGGCTGTATAAAAAAGTCCGAAAAATAGCGCGTTTTATCCCAACCTTAAAGTCAGTCATCAAACGAGCATAGTAATAGCGCTTCCCAGCCAAGCCCAGGACAAGCACCAGATTGCCCCCAATCCCCCAGAGCAAAATCTGCCAGAGGAGATGCAACTGGCGGTTGGTAAAACTAGCGACGATATACTGGATAAGGGCAGGGGTGATAATGGCCTCTAACCAAGTGATGACGATGGCTAGAAAATAGAAGGTGAGATGTTTTTTCGTTACATAACTCCTAAGCATAGCGTATAAACCCCCTAAAATTATTTACCAACCTAGATAATTTTTCTCTGTCCTTGGATAAATATATAATCTGTTTAATACAGTATTCCATCAGTTCTGGTTTAGAGCATTCAAGAAATTCCCCATCTTCACTAATTACAGAAGAATATCCATCAATAACATTGGCAACGCATTCCAAGCACATACCTCTACACCAGCAGTTTTTACACTTTTCAAAGTTATCTTTGTTGTTAAATGATTCCGCTTTAGGACTGTTGTGAGTTCCCCAAAATCTGAAACATAGTTTCTTACTACCATCTACATCATAAGTTAATGTATTCGAAGGGTCAATATCATCACAAAATGTACGATTCGTACTCTTGTATATCATTGATATTAATACATCATATAAAATAGGACTGATAAATGCCTTCTCATTGTTGTTGATTACATGTTGAATGGATTTATCTATGAACTGTTTTCTTTCAGCCAAACTTTTTTCCATTTCTTTCACAATTAGCACTTTATTTTTAGTAAAAACATCATTTATATTAAAATGCACATCCATATCAGTAAAATATTGAAAGATATCTTCTCTACTTAGACCATTTTTTTGATGAAGTCTAGTATATGTCGAGGCTATTTCAAAATTTTCATAATCAATATTCTTTAAATAATTAATAAAACGTAATGTTTTTCGATGGCTCCCTCTTCCTCTGAGTCTATCATGAACAATTTCTGGTCCATCTAAACTTATGGTTAAATAAGGATGAAATTTAACAAGCATTTCTTTAACACGCTTATTTAAAACAGTACCATTAGTAACTGTTTCAATTTTCACTACATTTAATAATGTAGATAATTTTTCTATAAAATATATAAATAATTCTATATTTAAAAAAGGTTCTCCCCCGAAAAGTATGAGACGGTTGATTTGTGTAACTCCTTTACTTGCTATCTCTTGGATAATATTATCAGCAGTAGTTAAATCCATAATACGATTATCCATACCATAGTTACCACCATCTGCATAACAATACGAACAAGATAAATTACAACTATTAGAAATATTTATAACTACTTTTTTTAATACACCATCTTCAACAGAATCTAGAGTTGGTGAACTTTGTTTTGAAATAGGTGACAAAGATAAAGTAAAATTAACAGAATCAAAATAATATGTTCCTATATCTGTTTCTATTGTCTTTATCATAATTATCCTCCAGACTAAAAACTGAGATGAGGAATCACTCCTCATCTCGGAAGAAGCTATCGACCACCGCCACAAGAATGACTTGGACCACAGCTAGCATTAATTACATACCCTTGATCAAACTCTAAAAGTTCTTCAAGGTCAATCACCTGAAGTTTTTCCATGGTTTTTACCTCCTTTATTTGATAGTTTCATTATATAACCTTATCAGAAGAGGATAATATTTTCCCTTATACGCAATTCACCTCATGTCATCTAATACTTTTTGTAAATAATTTTCAAATTTTATAGCTATTTGATTGCTATCTACCAATTTCGTGGCAGCAATACATTTTCTCATTTCCAAAACAGCATGTCGATTATTATTTTTCTTTAGATCATATAAATTATTAGCATAATGGAGCACTAGTTTTTCATACATTTCAGTCTCTGAAAAGTTACAATATTTTAGCTGTTTTTCAAAATAAAGAGCGTCCATCCATTCATTGCGTTCAATACAGGTGATATAAGCATTGAGCAACATAGTTGCCAATAAACGTCTATTATTTGGAATATCTCTATAAAAATCCGAACGATGACACATTTCTTTGGCTAAAATCATCATTGTGTTACGATTAAAAGCGTCTATTGTATTCATAAACAGTAGCAATTCATAATAACCCCAGTATTCCGCAGAAAACAAGTAATCACTGATAGTAACAATCTCTTGGTCTGTTACATAAGTTTCTCCTGATAAATCCTGTAATCTTATTTTAATCAAAATTGTGTTAAATGAAGCGAAAGGTTCCTTTTTATCCTTCTTTTCCATTTGGCTAATTAATAGCTTTTTCATTCCGTCTATATCACGATTTGATACTAAATACCGAATCTTTTCTAAAAGTTCATTAAAGTCATCTCTGCGGAAATCACGTACAGCGTAAACAAATTCTTCGATAGGCATATGTATTGCATCTAACGCTAAAAAAAATTTGCTGATGGTTAAATCAGCCTCATCATTTTCAAATCTTGAGAGATGGGAACTTGAAAGACCTGATTTTGCAACATTTTTTAAAGATAAACCTCGAGATTCTCTAAATTTTTTAAAAATTTTTCCATATTTCATTCTAGTCACCTCCTAAATTGCTTATAAGGGAAATTTCTTCACAAATATTAAAAATATTATATCATATAAGAAAACGAAAAGAGGTATTTACCATGAATAAAAAAGCATTGTTTAGTTTGTTGTTTGTAATACTTGAAGGTATTATCGTTATCGGAGTAGGTTAGCCAAATGATAAAGAGATTAGGCAAGAAACCTTAAAAATAAAAAATAGCTTAGAATTGCGTCATTATAAACGTTGATTCCAAGCTATTTTTGGTTATTAAAATTTTAATCAGAAGGGTAAACTTGTAGTTTTTGCCCAACCTCTCTTGATTTTATGGAAAAAGAATCCCGTATTTTGGATACGAAATGCTTTCAATAAGTGTAAATCAGTTTTAACGTTTACTAAATTTCGATGCTTTACGAGCCTTTTTCAAGCCTGGTTTTCAAAGCAAGTTGGAAACCTTTATGAGTCATTCGTTTTTGCCCCACTTTTGCCCCATTTTGAAATAATTATATTTAAAAATGCTCCAAGTATCTTCTAAAAATAACTTATATTTCAACATTTTTGATTATTTTCAATATGAAAAATTCATACAAATTCATGTAGGGGGCATCTAATTTCAACAGTAAAAGCCTTGGTTTACAAGGCTTTTTTGCTTGTTTAAATGAAGTTTGTCCCACCATTTGTCCCACATTTTTGGCTCTTTGTCAACTGTAGTGGGTGACGGAAAGACTGTTCAGGGAGCAATTATCGAGACAAAAAAGATAAGATATTAGGATTCAAAAATAAAATCAAAAAAGCTATCACTGGTTGTTGTGATAGCTTTTTTAGATTCCTATAAATCCTAGTGGTTCGATTTATAGTTTCTATTTTTTATATTGACTCAAATCCTGTTTCATGAGGAAAAAGAAAATATCACCGTAGGTTCCATGATAGTCTAAATCGTAGCCATTATAGGTTAATTTTTGGACAGGATAATAGTCTGCCACACCAATTAGACAAGCATGTTGAGATTGCTCAAATTCATCATAACTGTTAAAACGAACAACTCTTTCTTGTTTTGCAGAATCAAGATAAGTAATTTCAATCATATTTTTGCCCCTCTTTCTTTATTCCAAGATTTTAATACCAGAGATTATATCTGTCAAAGAAAATAACTGATATATCTAAAGATAAAACAAATTACCCTTTACCATCTTGAAAAGCGGGATAAAGTGTCATGCCACCATCAACAAATAGTGTAATACCAGTGACATAGCTTGATTCATCCGAAGCTAACCATGCAGCAGCTGCAGCGACTTCTTCAGGTTTCCCGATACGATGCATTGGAACCATCCTAGCAGTTTCTTCGTATTGGAGTGGATCTAAGAATTTATCGGAATTGATAGGGGTGTTAATAGCTCCGGGACCGATATTATTAACACGTATGTTACGTTTTCCGTACTCCATAGCTATCGTTTCAGTGAAAAGCTTTACTCCACCCTTTGAAGCAGCATAATTCGCAAATCCTGGCCATGGAATCTGTTCATGAACAGACGACATGTTAATAATATTTCCTTTTCTCTCATTATCAGTAAAATATTGAAGAGCAACCTTAGATCCTAAAAACACACCAGTCAAGTTAGTTTTTATAATACGATTCCAATCATCTAAACTCAATTCATGAGTGGCGCTGCGATTCTCCACGCCTGCATTATTAACCCAGACATCGATACTGCCAAAAAACTCAAGAGCTTGGTCCAATAATTTTTTGACTCCAGATTCCTCACCAATATTGGCTTGAACAGCTACCCCTTTACCACCAGCTTCTTCAATAATGCGAACAGCTTCTTCAGCTCCTTTACTGTCAGAAAAATAGTTGACAACAACATTCATGTGTTCGGTACCAAAACGTTTAGCGATAGCAGTACCAATGCCTTTTGAGCCACCAGTAACAACGGCAGTTTTTCCCTCTAATTCTTTGTACATTAAAGACCTCTTTCTCTTTGGTACTGTTATTATAACTCCTTATTCCTAAAAGCGTATTGAAAATGCTTGGGAAAATTTTAACACGTTTGATTGACAAGTTGTAGCGTTGCTTTACTTAGTTCAACTTGTAATAAAGAGAAAAAATAAAAAGTGTCATTATTTAAAGGAAATATTGAAGCGTTTTCAAAAGTGTTTTATAATAACTTGAAATTAAATTAAGTGAGAGAGTTTTATGAAATTTTATTCCCATTCATCACAGAGTATGGTAAAGGGGGCTTAATGTGGTGACTTACTAAAGATACTCTTCAAAGTCGGGAGTGTCTAATGTTAGGGAAATTATGTTATTAAGTTTTGTCCCCGATTTGTCCCTTTTTCAATTTTAAATAGTGGCTACTGTTAAAAACATGTGCTTCAAACCATTGGTAATTCAATGATTTTTGACTAATATAAGTTGAAATTTACTTTTAAAATGCATGTAGGGGGCATCTAAATACAACAGGAAAAGCCTTGATTTACAAGGCTTTTTTTGCTTGTTTAAACATGAATTATTGCCTCGTAAGATATCTGCTTTATGTTATGATATCAGTCAAGCAATAGAATTGAAGAAGGAGGCATGTGTTGAAAATTGCAATCATTGGCTATAGTGGTTCTGGAAAGTCGACTTTGGCAAGTTTTTTAGGTCAACACTACAGTTCTGAAGTACTTCATTTAGATAAAATTCATTTCACATCAAACTGGCAAGAGCGGACAGTTAATGAAATGACTGATAATATATCAAAATTTATGTCACAAAAGGGTTGGATTATCGAAGGTAATTACTCGACTTGTCTTTATGAAAAACGTATGAGAGAAGCAGACTGTATTATATATTTCAACTTTAACAGATTTAATTGTCTCTATCGGGCTTTTAGGCGATATTTAAGATACAAGGGGTAGACGTGTCCTAGCATGGCGGAAAATTGTAATAAAAATTCGATTTCGAATTTGTGAAATGGATTCTATTAGATGGACGTTCACAAAAGAATGTAACGAAATTTAAAGTTGTTGTAAAAAAAGTATCCTGACAAAACAATAGTTTTAAAGAATCAAAAGCAGTTAAACAATTATATGAGATACTGTCAATAATTATGTGTAAACACTCAAGTAGAGTTGAAGAATGTTAATCAAATAAGCTTTCAAGTGTGTCAGCACATTGGCCAAACCCTTTATGGATGCGTTGATTTTGCTTGAAATTATAATCTTCAAACAGGGTAACTAAATAACGTTCCAGAGCCTCCTCGTTAGGAAAAAGGACCTTCTTTTTCGTTTGACGTTTGATTTCTTTGTTAAGAGACTCAATGAGGTTTGTCGAATAAATGCTATGCCAAATCTGGTAGGGAAACTGATAAAAAGTTAAAAGATTATCCGTATTCTCCAGACTTTCCATGACTTTCCTATACTTTGGTTTCCATTCGGCGATAAAGTCCTCTAAAGCTTGCACTGCCATTTCTAAATTTTCAGCACGATAAATCGTTTTAAATTGCTCCAGAATAACCGCTCTATCTGCTCGTTTCACTTTACTAGCTAGATTTCGACTAATATGAATTAAGCAACGTTGTTGTTTAGCTAATGGGTAAGCCTGATTGATAATCTCTTCAAGCCCCTTGAAGCCATCGGTCACTACAAGAGAAACCTGTTGGATTCCTTGGTTTTGAAGCTTGTCTAACAGGGTGGACCAAGAAGCATTGTTTTCATTTGGGGCGATTTCATATCCAAGAACAGCCTTCTGTCCTTCTGGTGTAATGCCAAGTGCGATATGAATACATTCTTTACTAACGGTTCCAAGTCTTAAGGGGAGATAGGTTCCGTCAAGAAATAAAACAGAGTAATTGGCTTCTAAGCTTCGCTCATGAAAAGTAGCGACATTCTCCTGAGTTGCTTTTGAGATATTAGAAATTGTGGCAGGACTATAGTGATGACCATACATTCGCTCGATGATATCACTAATTTCTCGAGTCGTTACACCGGTTTGATAGAGTTTGATAACCATCTCTTCCAAGTGGTCATCTCGACGTCCATAAGCGGGAAGCAAAGCTGGACTAAAGTTCCCATTACGATCTCTAGGAATACTCAACTGAACAGTCCCATATTTGGTTTCGAATTTCCGTGCATAGCTTCCGTTACGACTATTCCCAGAATTATAGCCTAATTTATCGTAAGGTTCATACCCTAAAAAGGCTGATAACTCTGCTTGAAGCAGATCATTCATTGCTGTTTCAAGAGAAGTACGGAAAAATTCATCAATATCTTGCTTTTGGGCTAGGAAGTTAAGTAGTTCTGTGGTAACTGAGTCATAGGAATAAATCTCTTTCTAGTAATGTTTTGCAACTCTACTATAACGGATTTATTCCTTTTTGTGTTTACACAACTTATTTTACACTACCAATTTTAATACTTTAGATACAATATAATTCAACCAATATGAAAATAAAAACAAATAACAAAAATTAAAAAAAGTAAAGTTCAGAATTTTTTGAATTGACATTATTTTTCATGCGGTGTATAATTGTCTAAAAATATGAAGGAGGTACCCAATATGAAAGGTACAATCTTGAATTAACCACACTTGGTTAATCGGTTTAATCTATTTGGCTATATCTCTTGATATAGTTAAATAGATTTTTTTATTATAAATGGGAAGGATTAATTTATGAAATACAAAACAAGCTTAACCGCTACTACACTAAAATCTAATGAAAACTTAATTGGTATTGGCAGTAAACAATATACAGTTAATGATGATGAATTCAATTTATCACTAAAGATTCTAGAATTTCTACTTACAGAAAAAGATGAAGATGAAATCTTAAACTGGTTAGATAGTAATAATATTGATAAGTCGGTTTTTAAAAAATTAGTAGCTAATAAATTAATCACTACTAGTAAAGCTGTTTTCCAAAAAGAAGATACTATGGAATTTAAAAACGGACTTTATCTGGACCTAATAATAAATAACGTTCAAGATGTTCTAACTAAATTTAAAGAAACAACCTTTGTCATTATTGGTTGTGGTGGCATTGGAAACTTTATGAGTTATGCTTTATCGGTCTACTCTCCTAAAAAATTAGTTCTTATCGACGGTGATAAAATTGAAAGAAGTAACTTAAATAGACAATTTCTATTTACGATAAACGATATCGGAAAATACAAGTCAGAAGTAATTGCTGATGCACTAAAATTACGTAATCCTAATCTTGATATTGAAGTATATACAGAGTTTATAAGTACTAATAATATCAATAATATTCTTGAGGGCAAAGATACTAATTCAATGTTTGGGATATTATCTGGAGATGACGATACTGCTGTTTCAATATCATCAAAATACTTTCTCACCAATAATGTTCCATTTGTAAATATTGGTTATTTAAATGATATTGCTGTAATCGGTCCTTTTGTTATTCCTCACAAAACTTCTTGTCCTTTCTGTTATGGAACATTTTCAATCAACGGCGAGATTAATTCTAATGATGAAACAATGGCACAGTTGCATAATCAATATGCCTCACCATCAAGTATTATTAATAATTCACTAGCATGTGATTTAGCGCTATCGGATATTATTCAATATTTTGCAGGTAATAATGATAGTATAAAATCCCTTAATGCTCGAGTGGGTATTAATAGTAACTCCTTTGAAAAGTATGTCCTACCTAATACCAAGGACCCTAACTGTAGTATATGTGGTGGCACACTAGATGATTAAAAAACAAATTTTTCATTATCTATTTGCAACTTTCTTAGTTACAGTTGCCTATACACTACCTCATTCAATACTTACAGTCTTATTACTAGAAAAAGGACTATCAATTTCTCAAATATTAATAATACAGTCTGCATACAGTCTAGCAATTATATTGTTTGAATTTCCAAGTGGAATGCTATCAGACAATTGGTCAAGAAAGTATTTATACTTATCATCAAGAGTTTTATTAATAATTATGTTTCTTATTGTCCTTATATCTTCCAACTTCTATTTTTTATATTTAGCTTGGTTTATATATGGGATTGCAGCAGCATTTGAAAGCGGTACTTTGGATTCCTATTTAATAAATAAATTGAAACGTTCATCTAATGATAAACTTATTGAATCTTTTATTTCTAAAGATAATAAAATTCAATTTGCATCTATGATTATCGGTAGTGGTATAGGTGGTATTCTATATTTTATGATAGGTATAAAAATATATATTATTGCTATAATATTAGTTTGTTTATCTATTTTTGATATTGGCTTTTTCTTCCAAGAAGATAGAGATTACTATAAAGAAAAAATAAATATAGATACTTTTAAGAAACAAATTTCTATAAGTTTTAAAGAGCTAAAAGAAAATAGTATTCTTAGAGTTATTATTGTTTTTGACTTATTAACACAGTTATTTTTTCAAGCACATTTTCAATTGTGGCAATCCTTTTTATTGGAAAAAGGTATTGATAAACGATATTTCACAGCTTTCTATTTTCTTTTTCAAATAATCAGTATCCTATCCTATTCTATACATACAGACAAACTACAAAAGTTAGTTAACTATCGATTATTTCTCTTATTAGTTATTGCCTTGCCTTTATTTTTCTTATCAAACTTGCCCGTAGTTTATCTTATAGCCTATATTTTATATGTCTTTATATTTTATATAATTCAATTTGTCCTAAATATATATTTTAATAAACAGGTATCAACGAAAACAATATCTTCGTTAATATCTCTCAAGTCAACAATCTCTAGGATAAGTGGATTATTAATTTTATATGCTTTAAGTTTTTTACTGAATTATATGAGCGTTAGTCTTGTGATAAGCTCAGCATTCATTCTCTCCCTTTTATCTATATTATTGTTATTAAATTACTTTATTAAAAATTATATTTAACTATGTAGTATAAGATAAAATATGAAACAAAACTTGTTGTGAATTTGTTGCGAAACAAAAATTCTTTTAAAATATAAAGATACTAAAATCGCATAAAATCAATAAAAATCCTTTTCTCTATATGTATAAATCTCTATAAACTACCTGTAGGGGGCATCTAAATACAACAGGAAAAGCCTTGATTTACAAGGCTTTTTTTGCTTGTTTAAACATGAATTATTGCCTCGTAAGATATCTGCTTTGTGTTATGATAATAGTCAAGAAACAGAATTGAAAAAGGAGACATGAGTTGAAAATTGCAATCATTGGCTATAGTGGTTCTGGAAAGTCGACTTTGGCAAATTTTTTAGGTCAACACTACAATTGTGAGGTACTTCATTTAGATAAAATTCATTTCACATCAAATTGGCAAGAGCGAACAGTTGATGAAATGACTGACAATATATCAACATTTATGCTACAAAGTGATTGGATTATTGAAGGGAATTACTCGGCCTGTCTTTATGAAGAACGTATGAGGGAAGCTGACTGTATTGTCTATTTCAACTTTAACAGAGTTAATTGTCTCTATCGGGCGTTTAGGCGTTATTTAACATATAGGGGAAAGACACGTCCTAGCATGGCAGAAGGCTGTAATGAAAAATTTGATTTTACATTTGTGAAATGGATTTTATTAGACGGACGTTCTCAAAAATATGTAGAGAGATATAATGCAGTTGTTAAAAATTATTCTGACAAGACAATTATTTTAAAGAATCAAAGGCAGTTAAATGATTATATGAAGCAGGTTAAATAGCTGATAGTTATACATAATAAGCAAGGTTAAAAAGATATAGTAAATAACTAGTTGCAATCTTAGCTATAACTGTCAGAATATTTTGATATAAAAGATTTCATCGTTGAACAATTAGTCTCTTTTCTGATATAATAAACTGTAACGCAAAACTTGTGGGTGAAATTCCCACCGTGAAGTTTTTCAAGAAAGGTGGGGACAGCCTCGTAAAGGTGGAGCTGTCCGTTATCAAAATAATATGACATCAGTAGTTGTTGTGGGTACCCAGTGGGGTGATGAAGGTAAAGGGAAAATTACAGATTTCCTAAGTCAAGATGCCGAAGTGATCGCACGTTATCAAGGTGGGGACAATGCAGGTCACACGATTGTTATCGATGGTAAGAAATTCAAATTGCACTTGATTCCATCAGGTGTTTTCTTCCCAGAGAAAATCTCTGTCATTGGTAATGGTGTCGTAGTGAATCCTAAATCACTTGTCAAAGAGTTGGAATATCTTCATACAGAAGGTGTATCAACAGAGAGTCTTCGCATTTCTGACCGCGCACATGTTATCTTGCCATACCATATTAAACTTGATCAACTGCAAGAAGCTGCTAAAGGTGACAATAAAATTGGTACAACTAACAAAGGTATCGGTCCGGCCTATATGGATAAGGCTGCGCGTGTTGGTATCCGTATTGCCGATCTTTTAGACGAAGAAATCTTTGCTAGTCGCTTGAAGACAAACCTGGCTGAGAAAAACCGTCTTTTCAGTAAGATGTATGAGTCTGAAGAGTTATCATTCGATGAGATTTTCGAAGAATACTACGCCTACGGACAACAAATTAAACAATACGTCACAGATACATCTGTTATCTTGAATGATGCTCTTGATGCAGGTAAACGTGTCCTCTTTGAAGGAGCTCAAGGAGTTATGCTTGATATTGACCAAGGAACATACCCATTTGTAACGTCATCAAACCCAGTTGCTGGTGGTGTTACAATTGGTTCTGGTGTTGGGCCATCTAAAATTAATAAGGTTGTGGGTGTATGTAAGGCCTATACAAGTCGTGTCGGCGATGGTCCTTTCCCAACTGAGTTGTTTGATGAAGTGGGTGAACGTATCCGTGAAGTTGGCCATGAATATGGAACAACAACTGGACGTCCACGTCGTGTGGGATGGTTTGACTCAGTGGTAATGCGTCATAGCCGTCGTGTATCAGGTATTACAAACCTTAGCTTGAACTGTATCGACGTTCTTTCTGGTCTTGATACTGTGAAAATTTGTGTAGCCTACGATCTTGATGGTGAGCGCATTGATTACTATCCGGCTAGCCTTGAGCAATTGAAACGTTGTAAACCAATTTATGAAGAATTGCCAGGTTGGGAAGAGGATATTACAGGTTGCCGTAGTTTAGATGAGCTTCCTGAAAATGCCCGTAATTATGTTCGTCGTATTGGTGAGTTGGTCGGTATACGTATCTCTACCTTCTCTGTAGGACCTGGACGTGAACAAACAAACATTCTTGAGAGTGTTTGGTCAAATATCTAATAATGAAGATAAAGGGCTCTTTGTCAACTGTAGTGGGTGACGAAAAGCTAACATCTAGAGAGGACCGGATAGGTCCTTTTTTTATGTATGTTCAGTGTGATGAAGACACGCTTCTTAAAGTTGATAAAGTTTCTAAAACCGAAGCCCAAACGTTTGATGTCTTTGATCAACTTATTAGTCGCTTCAAGTTTCGCGTTTGAATAGTCCGTTTCTAGTGCGTTTTTGATGTATTGCTTGTGTCTAAGAAAAGTCCTAAAGACAGTTTGAAAATAATGATTGACCTTGCTCCTATTTTCCTCTATCAGTTCAAAGAACTCATCTACTCTCTTCTCCTGAAAGTGAAAAAGCAAAAGCTGATAAAGTGTATAGTAGTCAGTAAGCTCTTTTGAAAAGACTAGTGTCTTCGCAACAACTTCATGTGGTGCTAAAGTTTGGCGGAAAGTCTTTGAATAAAAAGAGTTGAGAGATAGTTTACGGCTGTCCTTTTGGAAGAGTCGCCAGTGATTTTTCAAGGCTCGATAGGGTAGTGACTTCTTATCGAACTGGTTCATAATTGCAATTCTTGTCTTTAAAAAGGCACGTCCAAGGTGCTGGATGATGTGGAAACGATCAAGAACGATTTTTGCGTTTGGAAAGAGCTTGCGAGCCAGTGGAATATAAGCTCCAGACATATCCATCGTGATAAACTGTACCTGTTGTCGGACTTTCAATGGATACTTCAAAAAGTAGTTTCGTATAGTAGTTTGGCGGCGATTATCAAGGATGGTTATGAGTTGGATTGTCTCATAGTTTTGAGCCACAAAAGCCAATTCCCCTTTCTTGAACCCAAACTCATCCCAGGACATAACAGCAGGGAGTTTGTCATAATGTTCCTTGAAAGTAAACTAATCAAGCTTACGATAGACAGTGGACGTCGACACGCGAAGTCTTCTTGCAATATCAGTTAGTGACACCTTCTCAGTTAGGAGTTGTGTAACTTTTTGTCGGACTAGATTGGAGATTTGGCAGTTTTTCTCAACGATAGATGTCTCAGCCACCGTTACTCTCCTACAATTTTTACACTGGAAACGACGTTTTTTCAGACGTAGTAGAGTTGGCGTTCCCGCTTGCTCGAGAAGAGGGATTTTAGAAGGCTTTTGAAAGTCGTACTTGATCATCTTTCCATGGCAATGAGGACATGATGGTGCAGGGTAATCAAGTTTTGCTTGAATCTCGATATGAGTGTCAGTTTCAAAAACAAGTGAAATCTTGATATTTTGGTCTTTGATTCCGATTAATTCTGTGTTATTCTTAATAAGTCTCATAAGTTCTTCCTAATGATGGTTTAGTTGCTTTTCATTATAGTTCTTATGGGACTTTTTGTGTACACTCAAAAAGCTCTATAATCCCTACAGTAGTTTTACCCACTACAGAAATTATAGAGCCAGATAAAGAATCTAGGAAACTAGGTGCTTTTTTCTTTAGTCAGTAAACATAATAAGGTTCTAAATGACTTGGTAACTGTTAAAAAAAACGCGTGTCAATTTTTCGATAGTATTAGAAGAGAAATCTTTCTATTTGATTAGTTTTTCGGTATAATATGGTTTGATTAAATGAAAATTAACGAGAACCTACTTTCATGATTTAGGAGTATAGCAACAATTGTAACCAAGAGAATAAGTGAGCAAATTTCTTAATAGCTTTGGGGTAAGAGGTGAGTAATGAATAAGGTTGTATTTGTTTGTCTGGGAAATATTTGTCGAAGCCCTATGGCGGAGTTTATAATGAAAGCGCTTGACCAAGATGGGTCTTTGCATATTGAAAGTCGTGCAACTTCGTCTTGGGAACATGGAAATCCAGTTCACCAAGGAACTCAAAAGATTTTAAGGAAATATGCGGTTTCTTTTGATTCTTCCAAAGGCTCACAACAGATAAGTCAGTCAGATTTTGAATTCTTTGATCTGATTGTGGGGATGAATGAGTCAAATGTTGAGGATCTCCTACAAGTATCTGCGGGTCGTTATGACGATAAAATTAAGCTCTTTAGACCTGGTGGGGTTCCGGACCCATGGTACACAGGTGATTTTGAAGAAACATACAATTTGGTAACTGCAGCTTGCCAAGATTGGCTACAGTGGATTAGGGATAGACAATGAATTTTAAACAGCTAAAGAATTTTGATTTCAAAAATATTGATATTAATCGTAATCAATTTGAGCATATCACGGTAGGGCTTATTATTTTATGCGCTCTGTCCTTGTTGTTGGTGACTATAAAAACGCAACATTCTATTAAAATTGATGGGACTAAAATCACCTATAAAGGTCAGATGCAGAACCATCGTTTAAACGGTCAAGGAACTCTGACCTATGATAATGGTGATACCTATACGGGTGGATTTAAAAATGGTTCTTTTAATGGTCAAGGAACTTTTAAATCTCACGAAGGTTGGACTTATGAAGGAGAGTTCAAGTCTGGTCAAGCAGATGGCCAAGGAAAATTGACTACTGAAAATAAGGTTATCTACAAAGGAAAATTTACACAAGGGATTTTTAAAGGATGAGAATTAACTGGTTTTCTTATATTCGTGTGACAGGGCTCCTTTTAGTTCTTGTCTATCATTTTTTTCCAAGCGTTCTTCCTGGGGGATTCATTGGTGTTGATGTCTTCTTTACCTTTTCAGGCTATCTGATTACGGCACTTTTGATTGATGAGATGTCTAGGACACATCGAATTGATTATCTTGGTTTTATGCGACGACGCTTTTACCGTATAGTACCCCCACTTGTACTGATGGTTCTTATCTGTACCCCTTTAGCACTCTTGGTTCGAAATGATTTCATTGCAGGCATCGGGCATCAGATCACCTCTGTTATAGGTTTTGTAACTAACTATTATGAAATTTTAACTGGGGGGAATTATGAGAATCAGTTTAACCAGCATATCTACCTCCATACATGGAGTCTGGCTATTGAGGTTCATTATTATATTCTCTGGGGTGCCTTACTTTGGTTCCTAGCAAAGCGTGTTAAGCATCAAAATCAATTTAGAGGCCTAGTTTTCATGGTATCTCTTACCTGCTTTACGGTGAGTTTCCTATCTATGTTTATTAGTGCTTTCTTTGTTGATGGTTTTTCTCGCTTGTATTTTTCTTCAATCACGCACGCTTATCCTTTCTTTTTAGGTTCGCTTTTTGCGACACTTTCAGGTGTACATGAGACGACTGCTAGGTTTAAGAAAAATGTTCGCCTATGGGAACTTAAAAAGACAGTTCTTTATATGGTTGGTAGCTTTGCTCTGCTCTTATTGTTGGGATTAGTCCTTCATTTTGAAGAACGTATTACCTATCTATTTGGGTTCTTTTTGGCTAGTTTGTTTACAGCTGTCATGATTTACTCTGCACGTATTCTCCATGAGAAGCTACCTGGCAAATCAGAGCCTGCTTTTATTAGTTATTTGGCGGAAATCAGTTACAGCGTTTATTTGTTCCACTGGCCGCTATATATTATCTTCAGCCAATTAACCAATAATATCATTGCAGTCATACTGACAACAATTTTGTCAATCGTTTTTGCGACACTTTCCTACTATATAATAGAGCCGTTTATTGCGGGAAGAAAGGGAAGTCTCTTTGGAATAGATTTGGACTTGACACCTTACCGACATATTGTGCTCTATATCTTCAGTGGGCTCACCTTAATTACAGTGCTCATTTCTCTCTTTGCGCCAGCTGTTGGGAACTTTGAGAAAGATTTGGTAGCTAAGGGATTGTCACAAGCTCAGACGAAGATGAAATTAACACGTACCAATGCTGAAAACAGTCAAGCTACCTCTTTTGGTGTGAATAAAGGAGTGGTAATTCTAGGGGATTCCGTTGCTCTTAGGTCGAAAGATCAGATTGAATCAAGTATTGATAATGTCGCTATAGATGCAGTAGTCAGCCGTAATCTATCAACTATTAATGATTTACTTAAAGATTATGCGGATAGTAATGCCCTTGCAAAAGATGTTGTTATTGCTGGTGGTGTTAATGAGATTGATGACTATAAAGGGGTCATTAATAAAATGATTAAAAATCTACCTAAAGGTCACCATATCATCTTTGTGACACCATATAATGGTAGTAAGTCTGGAAGTGAAGCCGTATCTTTGGTTCAGTTACGTAAGTATGAGTTAGAGATGGCTAAGAAATATGACTTTGTGACGGTTGCTGATTGGTATCAAGTTGCTAAAGAAAATATTTCTATCTGGAATGGTACAGATGGGGTTCACTTTGGCTCCGATAGTGACTCTATTAACCGTGGGGCTAAATTATATACCAATACGATTAAAGAGGCTATCGCGAAAGCAAATCAGAAACCTGTTAAGGGTGGTAAAAAATAATAAAAAAAGAAGACAAGAGTGGTCTTCTTTTTTTGTGGACAAATTTTGACTCAGTTTTTTGTTTTGTGCTAAAATAAGCCTATGGCAAGAATATTAGATAATGATTTACTAGGAGATGAGGAGTATGTGGAGCGTACCCTTCGCCCTCAGTACTTTAAGGAATATATTGGTCAAGATAAGGTTAAGGACCAATTAAAAATTTTTATAGAAGCAGCTAAACTCCGTGATGAGGCTCTAGACCATACCCTTTTGTTTGGCCCACCTGGTTTGGGTAAAACGACTATGGCATTTGTAATCGCCAATGAGATGGGAGTGAATTTGAAGCAAACATCTGGGCCGGCAATTGAAAAGGCTGGTGATTTAGTTGCTATACTCAATGACTTGGAGCCGGGAGACATCTTATTTATTGATGAGATTCATCGTATGCCTATGGCAGTGGAAGAAGTTCTTTATAGCGCTATGGAAGATTACTGCATCGATATCATGATTGGAGCAGGTGAAACAAGTCGTAGTGTTCATCTAGACCTGCCTCCCTTTACTTTGGTTGGTGCGACCACACGAGCAGGTATGCTGTCAAATCCCTTGAGAGCTCGCTTTGGAATCAATGGTCATATGGAATATTATGAGTTACCTGATTTGACAGAGATTGTAGAACGTACTTCGGAAATCTTTGAAATGACAATAACACCAGAGGCTGCCTTGGAATTAGCACGGCGTAGTCGTGGAACACCACGTATTGCTAACCGCCTGCTTAAGCGCGTGCGAGACTATGCTCAAATCATGGGTGATGGTGTCATTGACGATAAGATTGCAGATCAGGCATTGACTATGCTGGATGTAGATCATGAAGGGTTAGACTACGTTGACCAAAAAATCCTCCGAACTATGATTGAGATGTATGGGGGAGGCCCAGTTGGCTTAGGTACTTTATCAGTTAATATTGCTGAAGAGCGAGAAACAGTGGAAGATATGTATGAACCCTACCTAATCCAAAAAGGTTTCATTATGCGTACACGAACAGGACGTGTCGCAACTGCTAAAGCCTATGAGCATATGGGATATGACTATACTCGAGATAATTAATAAAGAATCCATCTAGAAAGGTGGATTCTTTATTTAGTTTAAAAATAAAATAAAACAAGGGAAAAATTTCAAAAATCCCTTGCAATGAATGGGTTCTTCTGTTATTATATTATGGTGCTGTTAAAACAGTGCTTAGCTATGATACAAGAGGTTGCGACACGCCTGGTTGCACTGCCACGCAATCCGTGTTGGTTTTCTTGAGGAGCTAGCCTATTATCTTAAATAGACGAAAGAGGAGAAAAAATGGCAAACAAAAAAATTCGTATCCGTTTGAAAGCTTACGAACACCGTACGCTTGATACAGCGGCTGAAAAAATCGTAGAAACTGCAACTCGCACTGGTGCGACAGTTGCTGGGCCAGTCCCACTTCCAACTGAACGTAGTCTCTACACAATTATTCGTGCGACTCACAAATATAAAGATTCTCGCGAACAATTTGAAATGCGTACACACAAACGTCTCATCGACATTATCAACCCAACTCAAAAAACAGTTGACGCTTTGATGAAACTTGATCTTCCAAGTGGTGTGAACGTCGAAATCAAACTTTAATTTAAAGATTGATTCATTGAGCATAAAAAACGCTCGTTAAAAACTTTTTTGAGCATAAAAAACGCTCATAAAAAACTTTTTGAAATACATTATTAAAGTAAAGGAAGTATTTTCTCATGACAAAAGGAATCTTAGGGAAAAAAGTGGGAATGACTCAAATCTTCACTGAAGCAGGTGAATTTATCCCTGTTACTGTCATTGAAGCTACTCCAAACGTTGTGCTTCAAGTTAAAACTGTTGAAACAGACGGTTACGAAGCAGTTCAAGTTGGTTTTGATGACAAACGTGAAGTATTGAGCAACAAACCTGCCAAAGGCCACGTAGCGAAAGCTAACACAGCTCCTAAGCGCTTCATTCGTGAATTCAAAAACATTGAAGGCTTAGAAGTTGGATCAGAAATCACAGTTGACATATTCGAAGCTGGAGATGTTGTTGATGTAACTGGTACTTCAAAAGGTAAAGGTTTCCAAGGTGTTATCAAGCGCCACGGTCAATCACGCGGACCTATGGCTCACGGTTCTCGTTACCATCGTCGTCCAGGTTCAATGGGACCTGTAGCGCCTAACCGTGTTTTCAAAAACAAACACTTGGCAGGACGTATGGGTGGCAACCGTGTGACAATTCAAAACCTTGAAATTGTACAAGTTATCCCAGAGAAAAACGTTATCCTTATCAAAGGTAACGTACCAGGTGCTAAGAAATCTCTTATCACTATCAAATCAGCAGTTAAAGCTGCTAAATAATAAGAAAGGAGAAATCAGTTAAAAATGGCAAACGTAAAACTATTTGACCAAACTGGTAAAGAAGTTAGCACAGTTGAACTTAATGACGCTATCTTCGGTATCGAACCAAACGAATCAGTAGTATTTGATGTCGTAGTCAGCCAACGTGCTAGCCTTCGCCAAGGTACTCATGCGGTTAAAAACCGTTCGGCAGTATCAGGTGGTGGACGTAAACCATGGCGTCAAAAAGGAACTGGACGTGCTCGTCAAGGTTCTATCCGCTCACCACAATGGCGTGGTGGTGGTGTTGTCTTCGGACCAACTCCACGTTCTTACGGATACAAACTTCCACAAAAAATTCGTCGCCTTGCATTGAAATCTGTATACTCAGCTAAAGTTGCAGAAGATAAATTTGTAGCGGTTGAAGCTCTCTCATTTGCGGCTCCAAAAACTGCTGAATTCGCAAACGTTCTTTCAGCTCTTAGCATCGATTCTAAAGTACTTGTTATCGTTGAAGAAGGAAACAAATTCGCTGAACTTTCAGCACGTAACCTTGCAAACGTAACTGTTGCAACTCCTGCAACTGCAAGCGTACTTGACATCGTAAACGCAGATAAACTTCTTGTTACTAAAGAAGCTATCTCATCAATCGAGGAGGTTCTTGCATAATGAATTTGTATGACGTAATCAAAAAACCTGTTATCACTGAGAAATCTATGATTGCTCTTGAAGCAGGAAAATACACTTTCGAAGTTGATACACGTGCACACAAACTCTTGATCAAACAAGCAGTTGAAGCTGCATTTGAAGGTGTTAAAGTTGCTAGCGTGAACACTGTAACTGTTAAACCAAAACAAAAACGTGTAGGACGTTACACTGGTTTCACTTCAAAAACTAAAAAAGCTATCATCACTCTTACAGCTGATTCTAAAGCAATCGAGTTGTTTGCAGCTGAAGCTGAATAATCAAAGGAGAAATTAACGTGGGTATTAAAGTTTATAAACCAACGACAAATGGCCGTCGTCACATGACTTCTTTGGATTTCGCAGAAATCACTACAAGCACTCCTGAAAAATCATTGCTTGTTTCTCTTAAGAACAAAGCTGGTCGTAATAACAATGGTCGTATCACTGTACGTCACCAAGGTGGCGGACACAAACGCCACTACCGTTTGATTGACTTCAAACGTAACAAAGATGGCGTTGAAGCAGTTGTTAAAACAATTGAGTACGATCCAAACCGTACTGCAAACATCGCTCTTGTACACTACACTGACGGGGTTAAAGCTTACATCATCGCACCTAAAGGTCTTGAAGTAGGTCAACGTATCGTTTCAGGTCCAGATGCGGATATCAAAGTTGGTAACGCTCTTCCACTTGCAAACATCCCAGTTGGTACAGTTATCCACAACATTGAGCTTAAACCAGGTAAAGGTGCTGAACTTGTCCGTGCCGCTGGTGCTTCTGCTCAAGTTTTGGGTCAAGAAGGTAAATACGTACTTGTTCGTCTTCAATCAGGCGAAGTTCGTATGATTCTTGGAACTTGTCGTGCAACTATCGGTACTGTGGGTAACGAACAACAATCACTTATCAACCTTGGTAAAGCCGGTCGTAACCGCTGGAAAGGTGTTCGCCCAACAGTTCGTGGTTCTGTAATGAACCCTAACGATCACCCACACGGTGGTGGTGAAGGTAAAGCACCAGTTGGACGTAAAGCGCCATCTACTCCATGGGGTAAACCTGCGCTTGGTCTTAAAACTCGTAACAAGAAAGCTAAATCTGACAAACTTATCGTTCGTCGTCGTAACGAAAAATAATTTAGTCGCTTAGTATATGACATCCGCCAACTCGGTAGCGCTTCTTAGCGCAAGCCGCTGTGGTACATTTAATTTAAAGGAGAAAACTACAAAATGGGACGTAGTCTTAAAAAAGGACCTTTCGTCGATGGGCATTTGATGAAAAAAGTTGAAGCTCAAGCAAATGACGAAAAGAAAAAAGTAATTAAAACTTGGTCACGTCGTTCAACGATTTTCCCAAGTTTCATCGGATACACTATCGCAGTTTATGATGGACGTAAACATGTTCCTGTTTACATCCAAGAAGACATGGTAGGTCACAAACTTGGTGAATTTGCACCAACTCGTACTTACAAAGGTCATGCAGCTGACGATAAGAAAACACGTCGTTAATAGGAGGAGGACACAATGGCAGAAATTACTTCAGCTAAAGCAATGGCTCGTACAGTGCGTGTTTCACCTCGTAAAACACGTCTTGTTCTTGATCTTATCCGTGGTAAGAACGTTGCTGATGCAATCGCAATCTTGAAATTCACTCCAAACAAAGCAGCTCGCATTGTTGAGAAAACACTTAACTCTGCTATCGCTAACGCAGAAAACAACTTTGGTTTGGAAAAAGCTAACTTAGTAGTATCTGAAACATTCGCAAACGAAGGACCAACAATGAAACGTTTCCGTCCACGTGCGAAAGGTTCAGCTTCACCAATCAACAAACGCACAACTCACGTAACAGTAGTTGTGTCAGAAAAATAAGGAGGTAAACTCGTGGGTCAAAAAGTACATCCAATTGGTTTGCGTGTCGGGATCATCCGTGATTGGGATGCGAAATGGTATGCTGAAAAAGAATACGCAGATTACCTTCACGAAGATTTGGCAATCCGCAAATTCATTCAAAAAGAGCTTGCAGACGCTTCAGTTTCAACTATTGAAATCGTACGTGCTGTAAACAAAGTTATTGTTTCACTTCACACTGCTAAACCAGGGATGGTTATCGGTAAAGGTGGATCAAACGTTGACGCTCTTCGCACTCAACTTAACAAATTGACTGGAAAACAAGTTCACATCAACATCGTTGAAATCAAAAAACCTGATTTGGACGCTCACCTTGTTGGTGAAACTATTGCTCGTCAACTTGAGCAACGTGTTGCTTTCCGTCGTGCACAAAAACAAGCTATCCAACGTGCAATGCGTGCTGGAGCTAAAGGGATCAAAACTCAAGTATCAGGTCGTTTGAACGGTGCAGATATTGCCCGTACAGAAGGATACTCAGAAGGGACAGTTCCACTTCACACACTTCGCGCTGATATCGATTACGCTTTGGAAGAAGCTGACACAACTTACGGTAAACTTGGTGTTAAAGTTTGGATCTACCGTGGAGAAGTTCTTCCAGCCCGTAAAAACACTAAAGGAGGCAAATAACAAATGTTAGTACCTAAACGTGTTAAACACCGTCGTGAATTCCGTGGAAAAATGCGCGGTGAGGCTAAAGGTGATAAAGAAGTATCATTCGGTGAATACGGTCTTCAAGCTACAACTAGCCACTGGATTACAAACCGTCAAATCGAGGCTGCTCGTATTGCCATGACTCGTTACATGAAACGTGGTGGTAAGGTTTGGATTAAGATCTTCCCACATAAACCATACACTGCTAAAGCTATCGGTGTACGTATGGGTTCTGGTAAAGGGGCACCTGAAGGTTGGGTAGCACCAGTTAAACGTGGTAAAGTAATGTTCGAAATCGCAGGTGTTTCTGAAGAAGTTGCACGTGAAGCGCTTCGTCTTGCTAGCCACAAATTGCCAGTTAAATCTAAATTCGTGAAACGTGAAGCAGAATAAGGAGAAGACATGAAACTTGAAGAAATCAAAAAGTTTGTTGCTGAGCTTCGTGGCTTGTCTCAAGAAGAGCTTGCTAAAAAAGAAAACGAACTTAAGAAAGAACTTTTCGACCTTCGTTTCCAAGCTGCAGCAGGTCAACTTGATCAAACTGCCCGTTTGAACGAAGTTAAAAAACAAATTGCACGTATTAAAACTGTGCAATCTGAAATTAAATAATAGATTGGGAAAGGAGCAATTCTAATAATGGAACGTAATCAACGTAAAACCCTTGTTGGACGCGTAGTATCTGACAAGATGGATAAAACAATCACAGTTGTAGTTGAAACTAAACGTAACCACCCAGTCTATGGTAAACGTATCAACTACTCTAAAAAATACAAAGCACATGATGAAAACAACGTTGCTAAAGAAGGCGATATCGTTCGTATCATGGAAACTCGTCCACTTTCAGCTACAAAACGCTTCCGTCTTGTAGAGGTTGTGGAAGAAGCTGTTATTATCTAATAAAACTAAAAGGAGACAATTGAAATGATTCAACAAGAAAGTCGCTTAAAAGTTGCTGATAATAGCGGTGCTCGTGAGATCTTGACTATCAAAGTTCTTGGTGGTTCAGGACGTAAATTCGCTAACATCGGCGACGTTATCGTTGCAACTGTTAAACAAGCTACACCAGGTGGAGCTGTTAAAAAAGGTGATGTTGTTAAAGCTGTTATCGTACGTACAAAAACTGGTGCTCGCCGTTCAGACGGTTCATACATCAAGTTTGATGACAACGCTGCAGTAATCATCCGTGATGACAAAACTCCTCGTGGAACTCGTATCTTTGGCCCTGTTGCACGTGAATTGCGTGAAGGTGGATACATGCGTATTGTATCTTTGGCGCCAGAAGTACTTTAATCTGAATTAACACAAACTTAGTCCCCTGATTTATTCAGGGTGCCCATTAGGGCGTAAGAAATAATAGGAGAAATACTCAAATGTTTGTAAAAAAAGGCGATAAAGTTCGCGTTATTGCTGGTAAAGACAAAGGAACTGAAGCAGTAGTTCTTAAGGCTCTTCCAAAAATAAACAAAGTTGTTGTTGAAGGTGTTGCAATCATTAAAAAACATCAAAAACCATCAACTGAAAACCCTCAAGGTGCTATCGTGGAAAAAGAAGCACCAATCCACGCTTCAAACGTTCAAGTTCTTGACAAGAACGGTGTAGCTGGACGTGTAGGTTACAAAGTTGTTGACGGCAAGAAAGTTCGTTACAACAAAAAATCAGGCGAAGTGCTTGACTAATCACGAAGGAAAGGAGAAAGTATTAAATGGCTAACCGTCTTAAAGAAAAATACACTAACGAAGTAATTCCTGCTTTGACTGAACAATTTAACTATTCTTCAGTTATGGCTGTGCCAAAGGTTGATAAAATTGTTATTAACATGGGTGTTGGTGAAGCTGTAAACAACGCTAAAACTCTTGAAAAAGCTGCTGCTGAATTGGCACTTATTTCAGGTCAAAAACCATTGATTACTAAAGCTAAGAAATCAATCGCTGGCTTCCGTCTTCGTGAAGGTGTAGCGATCGGTGCTAAAGTTACCCTTCGTGGTGAACGCATGTACGAATTCTTAGATAAATTGGTGTCAGTTTCACTTCCACGTGTTCGTGACTTCCATGGTGTTCCAACTAAATCATTTGATGGACGTGGTAACTACACACTTGGGGTTAAAGAACAACTTATCTTCCCAGAAATCAACTTCGATAATGTTGATAAAGTACGTGGTATGGATATCGTTATCGTAACTACTGCTAACACTGACGAAGAAGGTCGTGAATTGCTTAAAGGCCTTGGAATGCCTTTTGCAAAATAATCTAGGAGGTAAATAAATTGGCTAAAAAATCATTGATTGCTAAGAACAAACGCCCTGCGAAGTTCTCTACGCAAGCTTACACTCGTTGCGAACGTTGTGGACGTCCACACTCAGTTTATCGCAAATTTAAACTTTGCCGTGTTTGCTTCCGTGAATTGGCTCACAAAGGTCAAATTCCAGGTGTTACCAAAGCTTCTTGGTAAAATTATGATTCATTCAAGTTAGATTTTTCTAAGTTGAATGTATTAAACACAAACTGAGCCCAGCTCAATCATTAACTAGCAAGTGAATTATTCAAACTACTAGTAAGAGGAGAAAATATAAAATGGTTATGACTGACCCAATTGCAGATTTCTTGACACGTATCCGTAACGCTAACCAAGCTAAGCACGAAGTTCTTGAAGTACCTGCATCAAACATTAAAAAAGGTATTGCTGAAATCCTTAAACGTGAAGGTTTTGTAAAAAACGTTGAAGTTATTGAAGATGACAAACAAGGTATCGTTCGCGTATTCCTGAAATACGGACAAAATGGTGAACGTGTTATCACTAACTTGAAACGTATCTCTAAACCAGGTCTTCGTGTTTACTCTAAGCGTGAAGATATTCCTAAAGTTCTTAACGGACTTGGAATCGCGATCATTTCTACTTCAGAAGGTCTTTTGACTGACAAAGAAGCTCGTCAAAAGAACGTTGGTGGAGAAGTTATCGCTTACGTTTGGTAAGAGGTTAACAGTAAGCGCGATTGTTTAACTAGTCGTGCGAGTTTCATTGATTTAATTCTTTGAAACTCATCCCCGTGAAAACTAGTCACTTAGTGGCTTGATAATCTAACAGGAGAATTAAAGACTATGTCACGTATTGGTAATAAAGTAATTACTTTGCCTGCTGGTGTTGAAATAACAAACAACGATAACGTTGTTACTGTTAAAGGACCTAAAGGCGAACTCACTCGTGAGTTTAACAAAAACATTGAAATCAAAGTTGAAGGCAACGAAGTTACACTTCACCGTCCAAACGACTCAAAAGAAAACAAAACAATCCACGGCACTTCACGTGCAAACTTGAACAACATGGTTGTTGGTGTTTCTGAAGGTTTCAAAAAAGAACTTGAAATGCACGGTGTAGGATACCGTGCTCAACTCCAAGGAACAAAACTTGTTCTTTCAGTTGGTAAATCTCACCAAGACGAAGTTGAAGCTCCAGAAGGCATTACTTTTGAAGTACCATCTGCAACTTCAATTGTTGTTAGCGGTATCAACAAAGAAGTTGTTGGTCAAACAGCAGCTTACATCCGTAGCCTTCGTTCTCCAGAACCTTACAAAGGTAAAGGTATCCGTTACGTTGGTGAATACGTACGTCGTAAAGAAGGTAAAACTGGTAAATAATAGGATTTTATCCTTGTGGCTATTCTTTTTGGATTTCCCACTTACCAAAAGCTCTCATGAGCAATCATTATAATTAAGAGGTGAAAATTGTGATTTCGAAACCAGATAAAAACAAACTCCGCCAAAAACGCCACCGTCGCGTTCGCGGAAAACTCTCTGGAACTGCTGATCGCCCACGTTTGAACATTTTCCGTTCTAATACAGGCATCTACGCTCAAGTAATTGATGACGTAGCGGGTGTAACGCTCGCAAGTGCATCAACTCTTGATAAAGAGGTTTCTAAAGGAACTAAAACAGAACAAGCCATTGTTGTCGGTAAACTTGTTGCTGAACGCGCAGTAGCTAAAGGTATTTCTGAAGTGGTGTTTGACCGCGGTGGATATCTCTATCACGGACGTGTTAAAGCTTTGGCTGACTCAGCTCGTGAAAACGGATTGAAATTCTAATAGGGAGGACACTTAATAATGGCATTTAAAGATAATGCAGTAGAACTTGAAGAACGCGTAGTTGCTATCAACCGTGTTACTAAAGTTGTAAAAGGTGGACGCAACATGCGTTTTGCTGCTCTTGTTGTTGTTGGTGACCGTAATGGTCGCGTAGGATTTGGTACTGGTAAATCTCAAGAGGTTCCAGAAGCTATCCGTAAAGCAGTTGAAGCAGCTAAGAAAAACCTTATCGAAGTTCCTATGGTTGGTACAACTATTCCTCACGAAGTTCGTTCAGAATTTGGTGGAGCGAAAGTATTGTTGAAACCAGCTGTTGAAGGTGCTGGGGTTGCCGCTGGTGGTGCAGTTCGTGCCGTCGTCGAATTGGCTGGTGTTGCTGATGTAACATCTAAATCACTTGGTTCAAACACTCCAATCAACATTGTTCGTGCGACAGTTGAAGGATTGAAACAACTTAAACGTGCTGAAGAAGTTGCGGCTCTTCGTGGCATCTCAGTATCTGACTTGGCATAAGAAAGGAGATAACAATGGCTCAAATTAAAATTACTTTGTCTAAGTCTCCAATCGGACGCAAACCAGAACAACGTAAAACAGTTGCTGCTCTTGGACTTGGTAAATTGAATAGCTCAGTTGTTAAAGAAGACAACGCTGCTATCCGTGGTATGGTCAACGCAGTATCTCACTTGGTAACTGTAGAAGACGTTAAATAAAAATTGATTTAAGTCGTGAGGGTTACCTTGCGACTTAAACTGAATTTCATGTATAGGCGAGTTTCTAATCAAGCTACCTTACTTGATTAGAGGCGCTAGCATTTTACAAAAAGAGGAGAAAATAATAATGAAATTTCATGAATTGAAACCTGCTGAAGGTTCTCGTAAAGTCCGTAACCGTGTAGGTCGTGGTACTTCATCTGGTAACGGTAAAACTTCAGGTCGTGGTCAAAAAGGTCAAAAAGCTCGTAGCGGTGGTGGCGTACGTCCAGGATTTGAAGGTGGACAAACTCCATTGTTCCGTCGTCTTCCAAAACGCGGATTCACTAACATCAACGCTAAAGAATACACCCTTGTAAACCTTGATCAATTGAACGTTTTTGAAGATGGTACAGAAGTAACTCCAGTAGTTCTTAAGGAAGCTGGAATCATTCGTGCTGAAAAATCAGGCGTTAAAGTTCTTGGCAACGGCGAATTGACTAAGAAATTGACTGTTAAAGCAGCTAAATTCTCAAAATCTGCTGAAGCAGCTATCACTGCTAAAGGTGGTTCAATCGAAGTCATCTAATGAGGGGTAACTCATTATGTTTTTTAAACTATTAAAAGATGCGTTGAAAGTCAAAAACGTTCGTAATAAGATTTTATTTATAATCTTCATTATTTTCGTTTTTCGTGTCGGGACTCATGTAACAGTTCCTGGTATCAACGCTGAAAGTTTGAAACAATTAAGTGATTTACCTTTCTTGAACATGCTTAACTTGGTGTCTGGTAATGCTATGAATAACTTCTCTATCTTTTCAATGGGGGTTAGTCCGTATATTACAGCATCAATCATTGTCCAACTTTTGCAGATGGATATCTATCCAAAATTTGTAGAGTGGGGCAAACAAGGGGAAGTTGGTCGGCGTAAATTAAATCAGGCGACTCGCTATATTACTCTTGTTTTAGCCTTTGTTCAATCGATTGGTATTACAGCTAGTTTCAATACACTCTCATCAATTTCATTGGTTAAGACACCTAATATTTCAACCTATCTATTGATTGGGTCAATTTTAACTGCTGGTAGCATAATTGTGACGTGGCTTGGTGAACAAATTACTGATAAGGGCTTCGGTAATGGTGTGTCAATGATTATCTTTTCTGGTATCATTGCTTCCATTCCAAAGATGTTCTCAACAATTTACGAGGATTTCTTTGTCAATGTTCGTACAGGAGATTTGACTCGTTCCTATATCATCGTCGCTTTGTTGATTGTGGTAGGTTTGGCAATTGTCTTCTTTACGACATTTGTACAACAAGCAGAATATCAAATTCCAATTCAATATACGAAATTGGTTCAAGGTGCTCCAACGAATTCATACTTACCTTTGAAAGTCAATCCAGCTGGTGTTATTCCCGTTATCTTTGCTAGCTCGATTACGACAATTCCTAGTACTATTCTTCCATTCTTCTCTAAGGTTACGTGGTTATCACATTTACAAGGATTACTCTCGTATAATACACCTAGTGGAATGATTACTTACGCGATATTGATTATCTTATTCTCATTCTTCTACACATTTGTCCAAGTAAATCCTGAAAAAACTGCAGAATATCTTCAAAAGAATGGGTCTTACATTCCTAGTGTTCGTCCAGGTCGTGAGACAGAAAAGTATATGTCTTCATTGCTTAAGAGATTGGCAACAATCGGGGCTGTATTTCTCGCGTTTATTTCATTAGCTCCAATTGCGGCTCAACAGTTTATGCACCTCACAAGTTCAATTGCACTTGGTGGTACATCACTCTTGATCTTGATTTCAACTGGTATCGAAGGTATGAAACAACTTGAGGGTTACCTATTGAAACGTCAGTATGTTGGATTTATGAATCTTGAAGACTAAGTTTTCTCACGAGCAATCGAGAGGGAAAGAAAGGTAAGTTTCTGTCCCTTCTCTTTTGTTTTTAAATAACTCTATCAAGGTTTAACAACCTTGATAGAGTTATTTAAAAACAAAAATAAGGAGTTCGTAAGATGAATCTTTTAATTATGGGTCTACCAGGTGCTGGTAAAGGGACTCAAGCTGCAAAAATTGTTGAAGAATTTGGTGTAGCTCACATCTCAACTGGTGATATGTTCCGTGCTGCTATGGCTAATCAAACAGAAATGGGAAGGTTGGCAAAATCATTCATCGATAAAGGTGAATTGGTACCAGACGAAGTTACAAATGGAATTGTTAAAGAACGTTTGGCTGAATCTGATATTGCTGAAAAAGGTTTCTTGCTAGATGGTTACCCACGTACTATTGAACAAGCTCACGCTTTGGATGAAACATTGAAAGCACTAGATATTAAACTTGACGGGGTGATTAATATTGAAGTTAATCCAGAGAGCTTGGTTGAACGTCTTTCTGGTCGTTTCATTTGTCGCTCATGTGGTTCCACTTACCATAAAGTATTCAACCCAACTAAGGTTGAAGGAACATGTGATGTTTGTGGTGGACATGAATTCTTCCAACGTGAAGATGACAAACCTGAAACTGTTAAACGTCGTCTAGATGTAAACATTGCTCAAGGTGAGCCAATTATTGCACACTACCGTGAGCTTGGTCTTGTATCAGATATTCAAGGAAACCAGGACATTGATGATGTATTCGCTGATGTTAAAAAAGCGATTGCAGCAATTAAATAATTATAGAATCTTACTTGCGTATCAGACTTTGGCATGTTATAATACTTTAGTCTGACTTATAATTGTTAACTCTGTGCTCAGAGGAAATCAAATCGAAATTTTAGGGGGGACTTTTGCGTGGCAAAAGAAGACGTGATTGAAATTAAAGGTAAAGTTGTTGAAACTATGCCTAATGCTATGTTTACTGTTGAGTTGGAAAATGGACACCAAATTTTGGCGACAGTTTCTGGTAAAATCCGTAAAAACTACATTCGTATTTTGGTCGGTGACCGTGTGACTGTTGAAATGAGTCCTTATGATTTGACACGTGGACGCATCACATACCGCTTTAAATAATCGAAATAATTGGAGGGATTAAAACATGAAGGTAAGACCATCGGTTAAACCAATTTGCGAATACTGTAAAGTTATTCGTCGTAACGGTCGTGTTATGGTAATTTGTCCAACAAATCCAAAACACAAACAACGTCAAGGATAATATAGAAAGGAGAAATCATGGCTCGTATTGCTGGAGTTGACATTCCAAACGATAAACGTGTAGTAATTTCACTTACTTACGTATACGGTATCGGACTTGCAACATCTAAGAAAATCTTGGCTGCTGCAGGCGTTTCTGAAGACATCCGCGTTAAAGATTTGACAAATGATCAAGAAGACGCTATTCGTCGTGAAGTGGATGCAATCAAAGTTGAAGGTGACCTTCGTCGTGAGGTTAACCTTAACATCAAACGTTTGATGGAAATCGGTTCATACCGTGGTATCCGTCACCGTCGTGGACTTCCTGTCCGTGGGCAAAACACTAAAAACAATGCCCGCACTCGTAAAGGTAAAGCTGTTGCGATTGCAGGTAAGAAAAAATAATCTAAAATAAAATAGGAGGTAAAAACATTGGCTAAACCAACACGTAAACGTCGTGTGAAAAAGAATATCGAATCTGGTATTGCTCACATTCACGCTACTTTCAATAACACTATTGTTATGATTACAGATGTGCATGGTAATGCTGTAGCTTGGTCATCAGCTGGTGCTCTTGGTTTCAAAGGTTCTCGTAAATCTACACCATTTGCTGCCCAAATGGCTTCTGAAGCTGCTGCTAAATCTGCACAAGAACACGGTCTTAAGACAGTTGAAGTAACTGTTAAGGGTCCTGGTTCAGGTCGTGAGTCTGCTATCCGTGCTCTTGCTGCTGCTGGTCTAGAAGTAACAGCAATCCGTGATGTAACTCCTGTACCACATAATGGTGCTCGTCCTCCAAAACGTCGTCGTGTGTAATTTTTAATAACAATAGTACACAAGATTCGTTTCGAGGGAGTATAATAAATGATTGAGTTTGAAAAACCAATAATAACAAAAATTGATGAAAATAAAGATTACGGCAAATTTGTCATCGAACCACTAGAACGTGGTTATGGTACAACTTTGGGTAACTCTCTTCGTCGTGTACTCTTGTCATCACTTCCAGGTGCTGCCGTAACATCAATTAAAATTGATGGAGTGCTCCACGAGTTTGATACCGTACCAGGCGTCCGTGAAGACGTGATGCAAATTATCCTTAATATTAAGGGACTTGCTGTAAAATCTTACGTCGAAGACGAAAAAACAATTGAACTTGATGTTCAAGGTCCAGCTGAGGTTACTGCTGGAGATATCTTGACTGATAGTGACATTGAAATTGTTAACCCTGATCATTATCTTTTTACTATCGCTGAGGGTGCTTCATTCCAAGCAACAATGACAGTATCTACAAACCGTGGTTATGTTCCAGCAGAAGAAAATAAAAAAGATGATGCACCAGTGGGAACTTTGGCTGTAGATTCAATCTACACACCAGTGAAAAAAGTCAATTATCAAGTTGAACCTGCTCGTGTAGGTAGCAATGATGGTTTTGATAAATTGACAATCGAAATCGTGACAAACGGAACAATCATCCCAGAAGATGCCCTCGGTCTCTCGGCTCGAGTTTTAATTGAACACTTGAATTTGTTTACGGATCTTACTGATGTGGCTAAAGCTACAGATGTGATGAAGGAAACTGAAAAAGTGAACGATGAAAAATTGCTTGATCGTACCATCGAAGAACTTGATTTGTCTGTACGCTCATATAACTGTTTGAAACGTGCCGGTATCAATACCGTTCATGATTTGACAGAGAAGACTGAGCCTGAAATGATGAAAGTCCGTAACCTAGGTCGTAAATCACTTGAAGAAGTCAAAGTTAAATTGGCTGATCTTGGACTTGGACTTAAAAATGATAAATAATAATATAGGAGGATAACATGGCATACCGTAAACTTGGACGCACAAGCTCTCAACGTAAAGCGGTTCTTCGTGATTTGACTACAGATCTTATCATTAACGAAGCAATCGTTACAACTGAAGCACGTGCTAAAGAAATCCGTAAAACAGTTGAAAAAATGATTACTCTTGGTAAACGTGGTGATTTGCACGCACGTCGTCAAGCAGCTGCATTTGTACGTAACGAAATTGCATCTGAAAGCTATGATGAAGCAACTGATAAATATACATCAACAACTGCTCTTCAAAAACTTTTCTCAGAAATCGCACCTCGTTATACTGAACGTAACGGTGGATACACTCGTATCCTTAAAACAGAACCACGTCGTGGCGATGCTGCCCCAATGGCAATTATCGAACTTGTTTAATTTTTATCAATTTTGTTGAGTGTTATGATGATGGAATAGCTTAGCTTTTCTTAGTCTAGCTCTGGTCTACCGCTGGGCAGACGCCCAGCGGGAACACTCATCATAAAAAAGGGAATAAATAAGCATGTAACGCTTGTTTACGAAAGATAATACTGTTATTTTTCGTAAGCAGGCGTTTTTCATATCTTGAATTGTCAAATTAAGTGCATACTTTCCCCATAAAATACTTCATAAGGTGTTTTCCAGTTAAGATATTTTTGTGGGCTATTATTAAGTTTGTTCTTCCACAGCTGAATAATCTGATCATTAACCAATGTTACATCACTCTCTTTGGGAAAATGTTCTCTTAGTAGTCCATTCGTATTCTCATTAGTCCCTCGTTGCCATGGAGCATGGGGATCAGGAAAATAGACTTAAATTTTTAATTGATCACACAACTTCTGATGATAGGGACACTCTTTCCCTCTATCAGGAGTCACAGTATGCTTGGTCAAGGGTTCTAGCATTTTTACCATAGCTTCTATTACCAACTTACTTTTCTTGACAGCTACCTTCTGGATTTTTAGAAAACGATAATAACGGTCAGTTAGAGTCACTAAACAAGATTTTCCAGTTTTACCTGCAACAGTATCGTCTTCCCAATCTCCTATTCTAGTTCGGTTATTAGCATCTTTGGGTCTTTCTTTAATTGTATGAGATATAGAGATTTTCCCTCTATTTTCGACATAACCTTTTGTATGAGGCTTTTTGCCACGATGGCGGAGCTTGCGAATGACACCACGAGGACCATGAGATAGTGAGTTGTTATCAAAATGTCCTTTGTAAATGGCTCTATAACTTGTTTGATAACTAATAACAGCTTTTCCATACTCTAATCTCAACCGACCTTCTATTTCTTCAGGAGACCATTGATACTCGAGAAATAGATGTTTGACGGACGGTATTGCTTAAATTGCGATCTATTTCAAGTATCCGTTTCCGCCTACAGTGTGATTTAGCAATATAGTAGGATTTCTGTGCATAACATGGAGAATAGTTTCCTTCTCTTAGATGTCGCTTTCACTCACGACTAATACTAGAGGGATAACGATGAAGTAACTTAGCAATTTGAGACAAATTTAGGCCTTGCGTACGGTAAACGAGAATACTTTCACGCTCTTCTATGGTAAAGTGATGGTAGCTCATAAGACTTCCTTTCGTAACTAGTTCGTTCAATTCTATTTTACTAGAAAATCTTATGAGTTTTTATTGTGCACTTATATTGTATATTCAAACTATAAATGGTCTGAATATTTTGATATAATGGAAAAAACTTATTTTTACATGGGGGATTTTATTGTGACAAGAGCCAAGGAGCTGCTTAAACAAAGGTACTATAAGCCAATCAAAGATCATCCTGAACTATTTGTTGAAATCGAGTTGGAATACCCTGTAGTTAATTTGAGTGTGAATGCTACTGATGTTTCTCTATCGAAATAGTTATTCATCTATCTTCTAAATAATTTTGATTTTCATGCGGATAAGTTTGATTCTGATAATAATCCTATTCAGCTTATTGATCAGGTTTCTGGTGATATGATTCTTTTTGAGGTCTCATACAATATAATTGAATTTGCTTTTGCAAAGGCTAGCCGCATTGCTGAAGTTGAGGAACGTCTAGGCACTTACCTCAGTATGATTCAACCGTATCTTCGTGACCATAATCATGAGTTGCAAGGATGGGGCGTAAATCCAAACTGGCAAAAAATGATAATAGGCCTGTTAAATCTCCTCGTTATAAGATGCTTATGAATTTTCTTGAGCTCTCTAAAGCAAAGAATGATCCTTTCTTTCACGATTATCCTGAATATGGCTCTTTTATCTGTGGAAGTCAGGTACAGTTAGATATCTCAAAAACATCCTATTCGAGAGTTCTAAATGCTTTTAATCAAATAGAGGGACCCAAGGCGGTATTATTGGCAAACTATTAATTTTGGGGTTCTGATTGGGATCTTGCGCTTTCACGTGATGTTTTCTGGGAGAATTCCATGCATGGTGTGTTTGAGGAAAATGCGGGGGGTATTTCCGAAGGTGTTTGAAAACGAAGATGACTATTTTTCTTATCTATCCGAGACTGCAATTTTTACAGCTACGAGGGGTGAAGTGACTTACTATTTTGAACCTATTCGTGCTAAAGACTACTTGAATAAACCAGCTATTCAAGCCTGGTCTATTCATGGTAAAGAAGTTTCAATTCAGCCGAGTGAGGACGACTTTCAAACGCATCGTTCTTATCAATTTCAAGATTTAACGACTAGGGGAACCGTTGAGTTTCGAAGTGTTTGTACTCAGCCTTTCTCAGCGACTTTTGCACCAGCAGCCCTTCATCTTGGACTTTTAGTTAACTTAGAGGCACTAGAAAGTATTTTAAAAGGCACATCTTTATTTGAAGTTTTTGATTATGATTATCCTAAAATTCGTTGCTTGTTTTCGAAAAAGAAAATCTCAAAGACTGATTTAAAATTGATCTTGCCTTTGACAGAGACTCTGCTAACTTGTGCAGAGGATGGGCTCAAAAATCGTGGCTTTGGAGAAGAAGTTTACTTAGCTCCTCTTCAAGAAAGATTAGCTGCTTTGAAAAATTGTTTAGACTAACTCCAGATAGTATAAATGTAATGTTTCGGAAAAGCTAAAAAAGTCAAAAAGCTTATTGACAATAGCATACAATAAATGGTATTATATGATAGTTGTTTCGAAAGAGACAAAAGAGAGTTTCAAAAAACTTTCAAAAAAGTATTGACATTGATTGTCAAACTTGATATAATAACTAATGTTGTTAGCGGAAATGGCGGAATTGGCAGACGCGCAGGACTAAGGATCCTGTGACCGCTTTAGGTCGTGAGGGTTCAAGTCCCTCTTTCCGCATAGTAACCAGTTAAGAGACTGGTTTTTTTATATTAAAAAAATCAAAACGCTTACAAATCATAGAAAAACTAGTTTTTTGAGTCTAATTGTGATAAAATAAACATGTAAACGGGTTCAAACCCAAAAAAATATAGGAGGCCTTTATAATGGCAATCGTTTCAGCAGAAAAATTTGTTCAAGCAGCTCGTGACAATGGTTATGCAGTTGGTGGATTTAACACAAATAACCTTGAGTGGACTCAAGCTATCTTGCGTGCAGCAGAAGCTAAAAAAGCTCCAGTACTTATCCAAACTTCTATGGGTGCAGCTAAGTACATGGGTGGTTACAAATTGTGTAAAGCTCTTATCGAAGAATTGGTTGAATCAATGGGTATCACTGTACCAGTTGCTATTCACCTTGATCACGGTCACTACGATGATGCTCTTGAGTGTATCGAAGTTGGTTACACTTCAATCATGTTTGATGGTTCACACCTTCCAATTGAAGAAAACCTTAAATTGGCGAAAGAAGTTGTAGAAAAAGCACACGCTAAAGGTATCTCAGTTGAAGCTGAAGTTGGTACTATCGGTGGTGAAGAAGACGGTATCGTCGGTAGAGGTGAATTGGCACCAATCGAAGATGCTAAAGCTATGGTTGCAACTGGTGTTGACTTCTTGGCTGCAGGTATCGGTAACATCCACGGTCCTTACCCAGAAAACTGGGAAGGTCTTGACCTTGACCACTTGCAAAAATTGACAGAAGCTGTACCAGGTTTCCCAATCGTATTGCACGGTGGATCAGGTATTCCTGATGATCAAATCCAAGAAGCTATCAAACTTGGTGTTGCTAAAGTTAACGTTAACACAGAATGTCAAATCGCATTTGCTAACGCAACACGTAAATTTGTTGCTGAATACGAAGCAAATGAAGCAGAATACGACAAGAAGAAACTCTTCGACCCACGTAAATTCTTGAAACCAGGTTTCGATGCTATTACAGAAGCTGTTGAAGAACGTATCGATGTATTTGGTTCAGCAAACAAAGCTTAATTACTGCTAAAACGTGATTAAATCAAGGTTTGTCCGCATGGGCAGACCTTTTTACAGTCATTTTGCCCCCGATTTGCCCCAGAAGTGCTATTTTGTGAGAATTTCGTTCCACCATATAGCGCAAATAAAGCGTAATTTTGTTTGAAACATTATTAAATGGCTCTTTGTCAACTGTAGTGGGTGACGAAAAGCTAACATCTAGAGAGGACCGGATAGGTCCTTTTTTATGTATGTTCAGTGTGATGAAGACACGCTTCTTAAAGTTGATAAAGTTTCTAAAACCGAAGCCCAAACGTTTGATGTCTTTGATCAACTTATTAGTCGCTTCAAGTTTCGCGTTTGAATAGTCCGTTTCTAGTGCGTTTTTGATGTATTGCTTGTGTCTAAGAAAAGTCCTAAAGACAGTTTGAAAATAATGATTGACCTTGCTCCTATTTTCCTCTATCAGTTCAAAGAACTCATATACTCTCTTCTCCTGAAAGTGAAAAAGCAAAAGCTGATAAAGTGTATAGTAGTCAGTAAGCTCTTTTGAAAAGACTAGTGTCTTCGCAACAACTTCATGTGGTGCTAAAGTTTGGCGGAAAGTCTTTGAATAAAAAGAGTTGAGAGATAGTTTACGGATGTCCTTTTGAAAAAGTCGCCAGTGATTTTTTAAATCTCAATAAGGTAGTGAATTCTTATTAAACTGGTTCATAATGGCAATTCTTGTCTTTAAAAAGGCACGTCCAAGGTGCTGGATAATGTGAAATCGATCAGGAACGATTTTGGCGTTAGGAAAGAGTTTGCGAGCCAGTGGAATATAAGCTCCAGACATATCCATCGTGATAAATTGTACCTGTTGTCGGATTTCCAATGGATACTTCAAAAAGTAGTTTCGTATAGTAGTTTGACGGCGATTATCAAGGATGGTTATGAGTCGGTTTGTCTCATAGTTTTGAGCCACAAAAGCCAACTCCCCTTTCTTGAACCCAAACTCATCCCAGGACATAACAGCAGGGAGTTTGTCATAATGTTCCTTGAAAGTAAACTGATCAAGCTTACGATAGACAGTGGACGTCGACACGCGAAGTCTTCTTGCAATATCAGTTAGTGACACTTTCTCAGTTAGGAGTTGTGTAACTTTTTGTCGGACTAGATTGGAGATTTGGCAGTTTTTCTCAACGATAGATGTCTCAGCTACCGTTACTCTCCTACAATTTTTACACTGGAAACGACGTTTTTTCAGACGTAGTAGAGTTGGTGTTCCCGCTTGCTCGAGAAGAGGGATTTTAGAAGGCTTTTGAAAGTCGTACTTGATCATCTTTCCATGGCAATGAGGACATGATGGTGCAGGGTAATCAAGTTTTGCTTGAATCTCGATATGAGTGTCAGTTTCAAAAACAAGTGAAATCTTGATATTTTGGTCTTTGATTCCGATTAATTCTGTGTTATTCTTAATAAGTCTCATAAGTTCTTCCTAATGATGGTTTGGTTGCTTTTCATTATAGTTCTTATGGGACTTTTTGTGTACACTCAAAAAGCTCTATAATCTCTACAGTAGTTTTACCCACTACAGAAATTATAGAGCCAAGTTTTCTTACTATAATGCCAAACGTCAAGGGATTGAAATTACATCTGAGTATGTTCAATTTGTCGAAGAATGGGCAAAGGTGACCTTTATTGTCCCACCAAGAATGAGTCTCTATATCGAAAAGAACCTAGAAATCCAGCGTATTCTACAAAACTATGGGAGTCCAGAAGATATTCTCCCTTATTCGATTGATGAGGGATTTATTGACCTGACAGGCTCTCTAAATTACTTTGTCCCTAACAAAAACTTGTCCAGAAAAGAAAAGCTGGATGTGATTTCAAGTAAAATTCAACACGATATTTTCCGACAGACAGGCGTTTACTCAACCGTAGGCATGTCTAACAGTAACCCACTTTTGGCTAAGTTGGCGTTGGATAATGAAGCCAAGAAGACGAAAACCATGCGTGCAAATTGGTCTTATGAGGACGTAGAAACCAAGGTCTGGGGTATTCAGGAAATGACGGATTTTTGGGGAATAGGCAGTCGCATGAAGAAACGACTCAATGCTTTGGGAATTATGTCTATCAAGGAACTAGCTAATAGTAATCCTGATGTCCTCAAGGCTCATCTAGGAGTCAATGGTGTTGACCTTTTCTTTCACGCTAATGGAATTGATGAAAGTAACGTCCATAAACCCTATA
Source organism: Streptococcus thermophilus (assembly GCF_010120595.1). Classification (NCBI taxonomy): domain Bacteria; kingdom Bacillati; phylum Bacillota; class Bacilli; order Lactobacillales; family Streptococcaceae; genus Streptococcus; species Streptococcus thermophilus. The sequence continues at coordinate 256,590 of NZ_CP038020.1, read as the reverse complement.
AACCAAAATCTAATGGCATAGGCAATTCTCAAGTATTGCCAAGAGATTATGTCAGACAGAAAGAAATTGAGATAGTCCTTTCGGAAATGGCAGAGCAGGTAGCTGTCCGTCTCAGAAAAACAGGCAAGAAGACGACTTGTATTTCTATTGGCGTAGGTTATTCTCGAAGTGAAGGCAAGAAAAGTATTCATGCTCAGATGAAGATTGAACCAACGAATCAAACAGAAACCTTGAAGAATCATGTTCTGGCTCTGTTTCATAAGAAGTATAGTTCAGGAGCGGTTAGAAGTATCAGCGTTTATTATTCTCAATTAGTAGATGAATCATTCGGACTAATCTCCCTTTTTGATGACGTGGAACAAATCGAAAAAGAAGAAAGGCTTCAATCAGCCATTGACACCATCAGACATCAGTTCGGATTTACCTCGCTTTTGAAGGCAAATGCCTTATCAGAAGGCTCACGGGTTATTGCCAGAAGTAAACTAGTTGGTGGACATTCAGCAGGTGGATTGGACGGACTAAGCTAATGATAGATAGAAGTTATTTACCTTTTCAATCTGCTAGAGACCATCAAGACCGTGGCATGATGAAATGGATGGGCTTTTTCTTATCGGAACACACCACATCACTAGATGAGGAAAAGCATAAGATAATCTTTTCAGAAGAACTTAGCTTACTGGATAAGCTGACCCTTATCTCACAAATCTATTCAGGGCAACTATCAGGGCAATTTATCGTCAAAGAAGGCAATCAAAAAGCCACCTATCAAGGACAGGTGACAGAGGTATCAAAAGAAAAAATCGTGGTTAAATCAGCAGATAAGTTTCATCTTATAGAGGTTAAAAACGTTTTAGCCATTCACCTAGTAGAAGGAGGAGTAGATGATGAATAGGAAAGAACTTTACAAAGATAAGTTACAGATAGACTATTTTTCAGAGAGTTATATCAAGTTTGAAGAAGATTTTTACCGTTACTCAGCAGATGGTACACCGTTGACCTTTATCATTGATGATATTCTGCTTTCTATGGCATTATCTCATCGGAATTATTTCAAACTCAACAAGGAAAAGTCAGTCGATGGACGAGATCACTATTTCCAGTTTCAGGTAACTTTGGTGTCTGATAATAAGAACGTCAGGACTTTTAGATATATTGGGCAAAGAACAAATTTGAAAGTCAGTTAAGCTGAATTTAAGGTCACACCTATATACTATAAACAATCCTAAATTTTTCTTTTTCATAATCTCCTTGAGGCAGTTAATGTTTAACATGGCTGCTTCTTTTTGTTGAACAGATAGTTTCCGTAAAAACGGACTATTTCAAAAAAGTCTCTTTCAATGGACTTTGATATTTCTTTCCAGAAAATATCTATTTTTCGGAAAAATTTACTCTCTTTGTTAAGAATATTATTCATAAGGGCACCTCTAAAAACGTATGAAAAGAGGTATAATAGATTAAAAATAAGCTAACGAGGTATTGAAGATGAATTTATTTGGAGATAGCGACTATCTTGAAAAATTAAGTTTAAAAGGAGACCCTCTTGAGCGGTTAGAAAAAGTGGTTGATTTCGAGGGTTCTGTTGCAAAGTCTTCCAAAAAATTTATTTTAGTGTAAAATTGAGAAAAAAGACAGAGAGGACAGAGTAATGAATCATTTTAAAGGCAAACAATTCAAAAAAGACGTCATTATTGTCGCTGTTGGTTACTACCTGCGTTACAATCTAAGCTATCGTGAAGTTCAGGAATTGTTATATGATCGTGGAATAAATGGGAACCTCTAAAAACACCAGTAGAGCATCTAGAGCGTCAAATTTATCTTTAATCTACAGTTTATTTCTTGTAAATTTTTGTTTGTGAGTCTTACTCAAGGCTATTTCCCAATTTTTGGGCGCACTAAGCCCATGATTTCAACCCTAGTCGTTTAATCTGTTCAAATCGAAAGATGTTATAGAGGAGGTTGGTTAAGGTCACATTTGTCTTTGCCCTATCCATTCCAATCCCTCTAAAGGTACTTCCCTTCATGCTATTTTCAATAAAACCAAAAACATGCTCAACTCGACAACGGACTTTGGCAATATGACGGTTAATGTTCTTGTCAGTATCGGTCAATGGTTTATTTCGGAAAGCACGACGGACGGTATGGTGTTGGCAGTTGTCAGGAACACTTTTCCCCACATAGGCACTATCATCAAATACAGGTTCGTTGGCATCACAAAGAGAAGCTAGAACATTGGAGTCATGTATACTAGCTGTTGTGACGCCATAATCTTTGATTAGCTTTGATTTTCTATCAACACAGACGTGATTTTTATAGCCAAAGTAACGAACACCCCCTTTTTGAGTCCAGCTCCCATCGATATCTTTTTGGCATCGTTTGGCTTTGTTCCAACCTTCTACAGTTTCATGCGCTTTGATTTTCTCGTTTTCCTCACGGGAATTGCGTTGCTTAGGACATTCCACAAATGAAGCATCAACTATTTGACCTGTGTGGGCAATCAAACCTTCGTCCGAGAGTTGAGTATAGAACAAGTCGAATAATTCCTTTTCGCGACCTGATTGAGTCAAGCGATCTCGATAAAGCCAGATAGTTTTTGAATCTGGGACATTATCTTCGTGGCAACCAACGAAACGACGAAAGGATAAGCGATCAAGCAATTGATATTCCATAGCATCGTCAGACAAGTTATGTAATCGTTGAAGTAAAAGGACTTTGAACATCATGAGGTAATCAAGGTGAGGACGACCTCCACGACCAATAACTTTATTCTTGCGAGAAAACAATTCTGATAACAAGGGGAGAAAGAGTTGCCAATCCATGACAGCGTCTAGACGTTCCAATGGATTACCTTTTTCAGTGAGTTTTGACAAGATTTTTTCATCATCAGTAAATAAATGCATCGTGTTTAACCTCGTTTATCGAGTTTTATACTTGTATTTCTATTATCTCATTTTATAGGTTTTTTGAGGAGTTTTTAGAGGTGCCCTTAAATATTATATAATATACATAAAGAAATAATAAGAGGCTCTTTTATGAAAAATCCATGGAAACAAATTTACAAAGGTAATCGCTCTTTTAACGACTCAGATACAATTCCTTCTAAAGCATAGGATATCTCTTTTTCATGATAATCTCTACTCAAAAATTAGTCTTACTTAGCGAAAACTAAAATAAATATGCTATGGACGGTCTGGAGTAATGCTTTTGTTCAATTTGATGTATTTAGATACAGGAAAGATACAGTTTAAAACTATTTCTGATAATTTATTTAGAGAAATTGTAAGAGCAGCTTCTAATTCTGAGTACATATTTGTGGAGAGTGACGTATATTTTAGAGGTGTAAACTTTGATAAAGTTATTGATTATATTGATTTTGGATTGCTAAAAGGTGTTTCAGGGATAGTTCTAGCTCTAATGGCACAAAAGACTGGGGCTTCCTCCCCATTGGATAGAATGTTTTTTATGCAGTGAAGTTGTAAAGTATATGCTAATGGAGACATATGAGAAAAATTTTAAAAAATAAACTATATCTGAAAGTTCTGATTTCAGATTTAATATCAAATTTTGGAGATACATTATATTTTATAGCTCTCATGACCTATGTTACGGAGATTAAGGACAGTAATTTAGCCATTTCAATCGTAAATATATCTGAGACTATACCTATCTTATTTACAATATTTTTTGGTATCATTGCAGATAGAACGCTTAATAAAGTGGAGATGATTATTAAAACGTTATGGCTACGGGTGGTTCTATATTTATTGGTTGCTGTGGTTATGAATTTTAAGCCATCTATTATAGTAGTCATATTTGCTAGTATAGTTAACCTTATTGCAGATACATTGGGACAATTTGAAAATGGTCTTTTCTATCCAATTTCTAATCGAATAGTGAAAAAGTCAGAAAGAGAAGAAACTATGGCGTTTAGGCAGACAGTTGTTTCTACGATGAATATTGTAAATCAAGCATTTGGGGCGTTTTTAATCACTATTCTAAGTTTCTCTCACTTAGCTTTTATAAATTCTCTAACTTTTGCTATTAGCCTGTTAATTATGTTAGTTATCAAAAATCAGATTAATGATTATTATGAGGAGATGAACTCGACCAGTAAGATATCAAAATTTGATTTTAAATCTTCGTTTTCTGAGGTTGTTTCAAATTTAAAGCTCTCAATTAATCATCTATTTAGTATCGGTAACATGAAGGCTACTTTACTTGTTATACCAATTCTTAATGGGAGTTTGGCAATTCTCACGCCATTAGTTGTTGTTAATCTTTCTAAAGGATCTAATTTGACAATTATTAATTCTGCGACTACGATCTCACTTTTGGGCATTAGCACTGTTTCAGGAGGAATACTTGGGGGCACTTTAATTCTGATTAGTAAAAAATTTAAAACCTTTTCCATAGGCACCTTGTTAAAAATGAATTTGACCACTGTTTTTCTTTCATTTGTTGCTTTTTACTTTCAAAATATTTATTTAATTATATTATCATCATTTCTTTCAAGTGTATTAGTTAGTGCATTAAATCCTAAACTGGGGACTATCATATTTAACAATATTGATGAGACGAAGTTAGCTACAATATTTGGAGGGATGGTGACATATTTCCAAATAGGAGATATTGTATCAAGGTTACTATTTTCTACCTTAGTGATTTACTTACCGTATAGTTATATTGCAGTAGTATATATGTCATTAGTTTTTGTGGCAATTTTATATACATTTAAAGGTTCAAATGACCTGATATAATTAAGTTGTAACACCTGTGTATAGTTTGGTAAAATACATACATAATCCAAGGAGATGTTACAATGACAAATAATCGTTACGAGCCTGAGTTCAAACAAAAGGTTCTTCGCCTCTATCTGGAAGAGGGACGAACCAAGAAAAGCCTGACCGAAGAATATAATCTTGGACAAGGCACGCTGACATACTGGTTACAGCAATACCGCAAAGAATGCGATAACAGCCCAACAAAACGGGAAGAATCTGATTCATACGAAGTTGCAAAAAAGCTACGCAAAGAAATTGAAGAACTCAAAAAGGAAAATGATTTTTAAAAAAAAGCGGCAGCATTCTTTGCGAAGGAAATCGATTAGCTCAGTACCAGTTCATCCAGAAATATCAACAGACATTTGGGGTCAGATGGCTTCTTAGAAGAATGAACATCTGTCCAAATGCTTACTATAATTATCTTAAAAACAAAAAACATGCTTATCGTCAGGAAAAGGCAGAGATTCAACGTAAAATTGTTGAAATCTACCACCGCGAAAATGGAGTTCCTGGATACCGAATGATGAACGATTATCTTAAGGGTATCGGAAGCATTCGTTCAGATCTGACAATACATCATTTTATGAATGAATTGGGCTTACGTTCCATCACCCGTCGAAAGAAACCAAACTATGTAAAAGGAACTGCCAATAAAATCTTTCCAAACCTTCTGAATAGGGAATTTGATGTAAAAGAACCCAATAAAATATGGTGTACTGATTTTACATATTTAACTCGTCCAGATGGAACAATGCGTTACAATTGCACGATTATAGACCTTTGCGGTCGTGAAGTGGTTGCATCATTAAACAGCAGTCATATCGAAACTGAATTGGCAAAGGAAACCTTGAAAATCGCACTAGAACGTCGAAAACCAGCAAAAGGAATTATCCTGCATTCTGATCAAGGGCGTCAATTTACCGCAAAAGAATTCAATAAATTTTGTGATAAAAACTATGTCCAACAAAGTATGAGCAAAGCAGGCTGTCCATATGACAATGCCGTTATGGAAAGATTCTACAATACGCTCAAACACGAATTCTATTATCTCTACAAGTTTGATTCAAATGACATTCTTGACCAAAAGCTCTATGAATTCGTTTATGGGAAATATAATCACGTAAGACCACATCGTGCAAACGGTGGACTTACACCTTATGCTGCACGATGTCGTGCAGCGTAAGAAATTTTATACACTAGTGTTACAAAAATGCTTGACTAGGTTATGTTCTTTTGTATTTCTAATTACTGGAAAAAGCAAAAATAAATTGAACAATCATTAAAAGCATGATATCATTAGATTATATTCAAATATATGTTTGAATGTAATTTGTGAAAAGGAGCGTATCGAAACATGAAAGATATTTGTGAAAAAACTTGTTTTGATGAAGAAAAGGTTCAAAAGATTCAAACATCATTAGTCGATAAAAAATTAAACAATATTAGTCAAATTTTTAAAGCACTATCTGAAGAAACAAGAATAACTATCGCTTATGCTTTAACTTTAGAAAAAGAATTATGTGTTTGTGATATTTCAATTATCGTAAATTCAACAGTAGCAACTACTTCTCATCACCTAAAAATATTGAGCAAAGCGGGAGTAGTTCAAAATAAAAAGGTCGGGAAGATGGTCTATTATTCATTAAATAACTCCTTAGTGGAGAGATTAATCAAGGATATTGTACTATGAAAAATTTAGGATAAATACATCAATAACTTTCCTGCATTTCAAAAAATTCATACTAAATTAAAACCTCTCTTTATATTTTAAGCAAACTGATGTTAGTCCTAGTTTAAAAATTTAAGAGAGGTTTTTTCTGTTAATTTAGGCATAAATAAATCTTAAGCCTTAAGATGATATTACTTCTTTAATTTAGAACGGATATTAAAAGTTTTTATTGTTTCATCGATAATGAGTAAAAAAACTCCGCTAACTAGTAAAATGTCAGCGATGTTAAAAATAGGAAAGTTGTAATCTAAAATACGAAAATCCAAAGAATCACGTACAAATTGAAATAATAAACGATCAATAAAGTTACCTAACGTTCCAGCAATCATTAGTATTACTCCTATTTTTTGAACAATTTGGTAATCTTTAAGATTTTTAAAATACCACCCTAATAGTATCAATGCAATTATAGTCACTACATAAAAGAACGTCATATGCCCCTCTAAAACACTCCATGCTGCACCTGTATTTTGAGCATATGTTATCTTGAAAAAAGATGGAATAAGTTCTATTGATTCTCCTATTTGTAAGGTTGAAGTTAGCCAGATTTTTGATAGTTGGTCAATTAAAACGGCACTTATCATAATTCCCAGTAAAAGTAAATTTTGTTTAGAAATAATCTTTCCATTTAAAATCTTCATTAAAAACCTCCTTTTTGGTTGCTATTATAACATTTGCTTAGATTAATACAAGCATATATTTTTTTTATTCTAAATTTTAAATATTAGACAAGATTTTCTAGCTATAAACTTTTTTAAAATTTATTCAAACAAACACTTGAATGTTATTCTTTAATCTGTTATTATATATTTGTAAATATTCAAACAAACACTTGAATGTTATTGAAAAAGGAGGAGCTTTATGAGTAAAGCAAGTAAACAAACAACTTACCGTGTAGATGGGTTATCTTGTACAAATTGTGCAGGAAAGTTTGAAAAAAATGTAAAAAATATTAGCGGAGTTACTGACGCAAAGGTAAACTTTGGAGCAGGCAAGATTACAGTTTATGGAGAAACTTCTATTAGTCAAATAGAAAAGGCTGGAGCATTTGAAAATTTAAAAATCTCTCCTGAAAAAGATTATTCCAACACACCATTAAAGAAAGAATCCTTTCTAAAAAAGAATTGGCATTTAGTTGTATCAGTAGTCTTCATTTTGTTAGCCTTTATTTCTCAAAATATTAGTGGAGAAGATTCAACGATTACAATTGCTCTGTATGTTGTCGCAATAATTATTGGAGGTTTTAGCTTATTTAAAGAAGGTATATCCAATTTATTAAAATTAGATTTTACAATGGAGTCACTAATGACTATTGCTATTATTGGTGCTTCCATCATCGGGGAATGGGCAGAAGGTTCTATTGTCGTAATCCTCTTTGCTTTAAGTGAAGTTTTGGAACGATATTCCATGGATAAAGCCAGACAATCGATTCGTTCATTAATGGATATTGCTCCCAAAGAAGCTTTGATACGCCGTAATAATGTGGAACAAATGATTGCGGTTAGCGATATTCAAATTGGGGATATTATGATTATAAAACCTGGGCAAAAAATTGCTATGGACGGAGTTGTCATAAAGGGCTATTCTGCAATTAATCAGTCCGCAATTACTGGAGAATCCATTCCAGTTGAAAAGAAAGTTGATGATGAAGTTTTTGCTGGAACATTAAACGAAGAAGGACTATTAGAAGTAAAGGTGACGAAACATGTAGAAGATACTACAATTTCAAAGATTATACATTTAGTTGAAGAAGCACAAGGTGAACGAGCACCAGCGCAAGCGTTTGTAGATAAGTTCGCGAAGTATTATACACCTATTATTATGCTTATTGCTTTGCTTGTTGCAGTCGTTCCACCTCTATTTTTTGGAGGTGATTGGGATACATGGGTATATCAAGGGTTATCTCTTCTAGTTGTAGGTTGTCCTTGTTCACTAGTAATTTCCACTCCAGTATCTATCGTTTCTGCAATTGGTAATTCAGCAAAAAACGGTGTTCTTGTAAAAGGTGGAATTTACTTAGAAGAAATTGGTGGACTACAAGCAATTGCTTTTGATAAGACAGGTACATTGACGAAAGGAAAACCAGTTGTAACTGATTTTATTCCTTATTCTCAACATATGGACGAACAGAAATCACTTTCAATTATTACAGCTTTAGAAACCTTGTCACAACACCCTCTTGCCTCTGCAATCATTTCAAAAGCTATGATTGATAATGTCGATTACAAGTCAATAGAAATTGATAATTTTTCATCAATCACTGGTAAAGGTGTTAAGGGTGATGTAGATGGTATAACCTATTACATTGGTAGCTCAAAACTTTTTGAATCTAGTTTAGAAAAATCTCAAAGTATATCTCAAACATACCAATCATTACAAAAGCAAGGAAAAACAGCTATGCTATTTGGAACAGAATCAAATATTTTAGCAATCATAGCTGTGGCTGATGAAGTTAGGGAATCTAGTAAAGAAGTTATTGCGCAACTTCATAAATTAGGGATTGCTCACACTATTATGCTAACAGGAGATAATAATGACACAGCACAGTTTATAGGTAAAGAAATTGGTGTTTCTGATATAAAAGCAGAGTTAATGCCAGAAGATAAACTTACTTACATTAAAGAATTAAAACAAACATACGGCAAAGTCGCTATGATTGGAGATGGTGTAAATGACGCCCCTGCCTTAGCTGCTTCTACTGTAGGAATAGCAATGGGGGGAGCTGGAACTGACACTGCTTTAGAAACAGCTGATGTTGCCTTAATGGGAGATGACTTAAAGAAATTACCATTCATTGTAAATCTTAGTCGAAAGACATTAAAAATCATCAAACAGAATATAACATTTTCTCTTGGAATCAAGTTATTGGCATTGCTATTAGTGCTTCCGGGTTGGTTAACATTATGGATTGCAATTGTAGCAGATATGGGTGCCACATTACTAGTTACATTAAATGGATTAAGATTAATGAAAGTCAAAAAATAATAATATACTAAAAATTATTTACAGATTACAATAACTAATGAAACTTACAAAGCAATAAAAAAAAACTACCGCTTTGTAAGTAGCTTTTCATGAAGTTTCTATTGTAATCTGTTTTTTCTTAATTTGTTAATTTTTCCAAAACAGCGGTAGCTTTTATAGAGGTGCTGTTATGTTTTGGTTAGGGGATAAAAAAAGAAAACTAACAATTAAATATAGATATAGAAAGAATACGCATTTTTGCCATGAGGTAAAAGTGTGTATTTTTTTGTTTTTATCGAAGATTCCCCCCCTTTCCACCGTGATAGGAATAAGCAAGGTTAATTAATCACTTGCAAACGGAAAGGGGGTGGATTCTTATGGTAACTATTTCTAATTATGAAAAGACTATTGAACATCAATTTGATAGCTTTTGAAAAACAGTCATGCGTAATTTTGCTAGAGATATCTATGACGAAAACAAACGTCGCAATGAACGTCTGATATCTCTTGAAGCATTAACAATGGCTGAACTAAGTCAACTAAGTATTTTTGATGATTACGATTCAAACTATATCATAATGGCTTCGTATAACTATGACATACGCATTGAAGATGTATTGATAGCTCAAGCGATCGGTAAACTCACAAAAAGAAAACAGGATATAATTCTTCTTTCATTTTTCCTTAGTATGACAAACGCTGATATTGCTACACTAATGGAGCTGGCTGAAAGCACCGTGCATTATCACAAAACAAATGCACTAAAAGAGTTGAAAGAGCTCATGGAGGAACATTGAAATGAAACCTACTAAGGAAGTATTATCCTTTACAGTGATTTTGCTTGCTGTCCATGGTGATGTAAATGCAATAAATGAAATACTTAAGCATTTTGAACATTACACCATTCGCCTCTCACAAAAAACTTTATTTGATGAATACGGTAATCCTTATATTCATGTAGAGGAAGAAACAAAGCGAATGCTGGAGACAAAACTAATCACTGCTATTTTGAAATTTGATTTATCTTAATCTCGCCCTCTCTCCATGTATCAATTAGTTTGGTACATGGGGAATTATTAATTGTTTGCCTATCAAAGCCCACAAACTATTGTGATCTTTAATAGGCAAATCAATGCCGAGTGTTCTTTGACAACTGAATAAAGTAGACAGATACGTTTGTGATACAGATAGCCAACAAATACTATACGCCATGACCTTAATTAAGAGAGCGACCATATAGTGATTTGAGAATGACCTTTGGAATGGTTGTTTTGCCGTAACCTGCACCACAGTATAATGATACACCCGTATGATACGGTTCTGCCCACAAGAATGGGATTGGTTGAAATACCAGTGGAGCTTGCCAAAGCCATCTATCTACTTTCGAACTACAAACATAGAAAGGAGTGATATATTTTATGAACAATACTGATGTACCTATTTGGGAAAAATACACATTGACAATTGAAGAAGCGTCAAAATACTTTCGCATTGGAGAGAAAAAATTGCGTAAGCTGGCTGATGAAAATCTTGATTCTGGCTGGGTCATTATGAATGGCAATCGTATTCAAATAAAGAGAAAACAATTTGAGAAAATCGTTGATACACTTGACGTTATCTAATGAAATTGAGCCTTATATATGTTATAATATTCATATGACGTATCAAGCTCAATTCGGTTATTGAGAGGAGCTTCTTATCATGTCAAATGAAAAAAGACGAGATAATAAAGATAGAATTTTAAGAACTGGAGAGAGCCAGAGAAAAGATGGAAGATACGCATATAAGTATGTAGATTCATTTGGTAAGTCACAATTTGTTTACGCTTGGAAACTTGTACCTACCGATAAAACTCCAAAGGGGAAACGTGATGATATTTCATTAAGGGAAAAAGAAAAACAAATACAAAACGACCTTGATGATAGTATTGATACTATTGGTAAGAAAATGACAGTTTGCCAGCTATACGCTAAGAAGAATGGACTAAGAAAGAATATCCGACTTAACACTAAAAAAGGACGCCATTATCTTATGAAGATTCTGAACAATGACCCACTAGGTGCTAAAAGTATTGATATGGTTAAATTGTCAGACGCTAAGAGCTGGGCTATTCGAATGAGTGAAGATGGGTGTGCTTATAAATCAATTGACAATTATAAGCGTTCACTCAAAGCGTCATTTTTTATGGCAATTCAAGACGACTGTATTAGGAAGAATCCATTTGATTTTCAGTTAAGCGATGTATTGGAAGATAAAACAGAACCAAAAATCGCTCTAACACCAGAACAGGAAATGGACTTATTATCGTTTATGGAAAGCGATAAGACTTATTGTAAATATTATGATGATGTCGTTATCCTCTTAGAAACAGGACTTCGTATTTCTGAATTATGCGGTTTGACTTTAGATTTGGATATGAAAAATAAAGCCATTATGGTTGACCATCAATTATTGAGTGATACTAATATTGGCTATTATGTAGAAGTTCCAAAGACCGCACAAGGTAAGCGAGAAATCCCAATGACTGAAAGAGCTTATCAAGCTGTTAAGCGTGTAGTAGAACGTCGTAAGAAAGCCAAAGCTGAACCAATTGTCATTGACGGTTACCAGAACTTCTTATTCCTTAAACGTGATGGGTTGCCAAAGCAAGCAACTAATTATCAAAGTATGTTAAAAAGTTTAGTCAAAAAGTATAACAAAACCCACGAGGACAAGCTACCAAAGATTACACCACACACCTTTAGGCATACATTCTGTACGAATATGGCGAACAAAGGAATGAGTCCTAATATATTGCAATATATTATGGGGCATAAAAACATTACTATGACGCTCGGCTATTATGCTCATGCTTCATTTAGTTCCGCAAGAGCTGAAATGGAACGGTTATCTGCTTAGTGGTGTGGCTAGAGTTTACTACTTATTTACTACTTTTGATGGCAGTCTTATACAGATAAATGCCAGTTTATGCAAAGTATCTTTCAAAAAGAAAATGCCGATACCCCTTGTAAATACAGGATATATCGACATTTATCAACTTATGAAAAGATAATCAAATTTAATATAAGTTTTTAGTATAAAATATAGACTTTTTAAACCAGGTCTTAAGAAATGAAGTATCCATAACTAGGATTCTTGCCCCGAATTGGCCCCCAATTTTGAGGAAACATGAAGAATTTTAGTGATACTAAGTTATATTACTAATAATTAAGAATCCTTTAATAATGGGAATTAAGATGCTTAAGGAAGAACCAAGAATATTTAAATTATATTCAGCGAACAAAGCTTAATTAGACTGTAAAAACAAGATCCAGAAAGGATCTTGTTTTTTCATATCTTGAATTGTCAAATTAAGTGCATACTTTCCCCATAAAATACTTCATAAGGTGTTTTCCAGTTAAGATATTTTTGTGGGCTATTATTAAGTTTGTTCTTCCACAGCTGAATAATCTGATCATTAACCAATGTTACATCACTCTCTTTGGGAAAATGTTCTCTTAGTAGTCCATTCGTATTCTCATTAGTCCCTCGTTGCCATGGAGCATGGGGATCAGGAAAATAGACTTAAATTTTTAATTGATCACACAACTTCTGATGATAGGGACACTCTTTCCCTCTATCAGGAGTCACAGTATGCTTGGTCAAGGGTTCTAGCATTTTTACCATAGCTTCTATTACCAACTTACTTTTCTTGACAGCTACCTTCTGGATTTTTAGAAAACGATAATAACGGTCAGTTAGAGTCACTAAACAAGATTTTCCAGTTTTACCTGCAACAGTATCGGCTTCCCAATCTCCTATTCTAGTTCGGTTATTAGCATCTTTGGGTCTTTCTTGAATTGTATGAGATATATAGATTTTCCCTCTATTTTCGACATAACCTTTTGTATGACGCTTTTTGCCACGATGGCGGAGCTTGCGAATGACAACCACGAGCACCATGAGATAGTGAGTTGTTATCAAAATGTTCTTTGTAAATGGCTCTATAACTTGTTTGATAACTAATAACAGCTTTTCCATACTCTAATCTCAACCGACCTTCTATTTCTTCAGGAGACCATTGATACTCGAGAAATAGATGTTTGACGGACGGTATTGCTTAAATTGCGATCTATTTCAAGTATCCGTTTCCGCCCAAAGTGTGATTTAGCAATATAGTAGGATTTCTGTGCATGACATGGTGAATAGTTTCCTTCTCTTAGATGTCGCTTCCACTCACGACTAATACTAGAGGGATAACGATGAAGTAACTTAGCAATTTGAGACAAATTTAGGTCTTGCGTACGGTAAACGAGAATACTTTCACGCTCTTCTATGGTAAAGTGATGGTAGCTCATAAGACTTCCTTTCGTAACTAGTTCGTTCAATTCTGTTTTACTAGAAAATCTTATGAGTTTTTATTGTGCACTTATATTGTATATTCAAGGTTTAAATAAATGGCAATAAGATCCGAAGGGGACCTCGTTTTTTGTAGCAGAATAATGAGAAAGTCTTTGTCGATAGATAAACAAAGACTAATCTTCTATCTGGACTTTATTTAAGAGATAGCCCTTTTAAGATAATAGGACCTATTTCCTAACTTTTTAAGATATGCTATAATATGAATATGTTTGATAATTATATTGTACCTGTATTTTTTGGTGGTGGAGCTCTTGCTCTACTTGGTTTATTGTTATTTGGTTGGGCCTTGCCTTCATTTTTGAAGGGGAAGTGGTCCTATTTGATTTCCTTACTAGGCCTAGGTTTGGTTGCTTTTGCTTATTTTGATGGGACGATTGTTATCACTTATAAAATATGGCTTGGCTTGCTTGGTGTTATCATTATTGGTTGGGGCTTTCCTTTCAACAATCGCAAGGGACACCGTGCTATGACCATTTTTTGGAGCATCATGGCCATTGTTGTTGGTATTGCTGCTATTGCCTTCATTTTTGCTTATGGTGTTATTAACCGCCACTAACATGAATCTATAAAACATGCTATAATAATGGCATGTTTTATTTTATGACCCTATCATTTATTATCATGCCTGCTTTGGGATGCTTCTTAATCGGTTTAGTATTGGCTAAATCAGATCGTTGGACTTTTTCTTGGATTCTATCCTTAATAGGTCTTGTGGCTTTTATTTCTTCTTTTTGGCATATAGAGCGTGCAGACCTATGGTTTATGCTTAGCTATAGTTTTGGTCCTTTTTTGATGGGATTTGGTTTTACATGGGATCTAAGTAATAAGCGTCGTATGCAGCTGCTACTGTTAGGGCTGTTTTTCCTTATCTTTTTTATGATTTTGTACTATCTTATTGTTCGAATCTTGAATACAGCTGTTGTTTAAAGGAGGTCTGTGATGTTGCTAGATTTAGAAGAGAAAACACGTGTACTTGTTGAAGACATTGTTGAGCGTTCGGCAATTGGATCTGGAGCCATATTTGTATTAGGTTTATCTTCCAGTGAGGTTGTTGGTGGAATTATCGGAAAAGCTTCTAGTCGTGAAATTGGTCAACGAATTGTAAAAACTATTCTTGAGGTTTTGGAACCTAAAGGAATTTACTTGGCTGTACAAGGCTGTGAACATTTGAATCGGGCTTTAGTTGTTGAGCGTGAGCTTGCTTTGGCTAAAGATTTGGAAATTGTCAATGTGCTTCCAACTCTGCATGCTGGTGGGAGTGGTCAGTTGGCTGCTTTTGATTACATGGAGGATCCTGTTGAGGTAGAAGAGATATTGACTCAGGCTGGTATTGATATTGGGGATACGTCTATTGGTATGCATGTGAAAAGGGTTCAGGTTCCTCTTCGCCCTCTTACTTCAGAATTAGGAGGTGCCCATGTGACTGCTTTGGCGAGTCGCCCTAAGTTGATTGGTGGTGCTCGTGCGGAGTATTTAGCGGATCCTATTCGTAAAAACTAAAAAGTATCGGACGTTTATGTGTCCGATACTTTTTATGTTGGTCGGGTCTTTACCTTCAGTGATGACGCTTGGCATAATAGACAAATTTGAACTTTTCAAGTTTATGTCGGCTTTCAGTGAACTGGAACTGATTTCCATTATTCAGATAAACTTTTGAGCGTATGCAGACGACGTGATGATCTTTACCGATATCGATGAGGATTTTGTCTTGCTCGCTAGTGTTGTCAATGGTGATTTCTTTAAAGGCATGAGAAATGCTAAGGTGGAGCTGATTTTCAAGATAATCATAGATGGAGTTCTCAGCGATGCTGCGGTTGAGTTGAGGCATAAGTCTCACATCAAGGTAATCAATATCAACAACAGAGGCACAGCCATCAACTATCCTTTGCCGAATAAGACACCAAACCTGTTGGCTTCTTGAAAATCCCGTTTTCTCTGAGAGAATGATGTCAACGATGATTTTGTCTAGAGAGATAATGTTAGTTTGTGATTTAAGGCCTTGTTGTTCTATGAGTTCTTGGTAACTGGTTAAGTCAGATACAGGGAAGTTCACTTGTTCTTGACTAATAACTTGAGAACCTGCCCCATGAATCTTTTTAACCAGACCTTATTCAACGAGTAAAGACAATACCTTTCGTATGGTGTATCGACTGACTTTGAAAGTTTCTACTAATTCTTGCTCGGTTGGCAGGAAGTCACCAACTTGATACTTTTGACAGTGGATAGCTTTTTCTAAATCTTTATAAACAATCTGATATTTTTTCATCTCATCCTTACTTGTTGGCAAAAAAATATACAACTATTATTTTTTCAAAGGTGCCAATCTTTGGTGCCTTCTATGCGCCTTTCGTTATCACTGGTCTTCACCATATGACTAATGCTATTGACCTTGAATTGGTGCGTACGGCAGGTGGTACTGGTTTATGACCAATGGATTTCCCTCTCTAACATTGCGCAGGGTTCAGCAGTGTTTGCTTACTATTTTATTAAACGTCATGATGAACGTGAAGCATAGATTTCACTTCCAGCAACTATTTCAGCTTATCTTGGTGTCACTGAACCAGCACTATTTGGTGTTAACGTTAAGTATGTCTATCCATTAGTAGCAGGGATGTCTGATTCTGCCTTATCAGGACTACTTTCAACAGTCTTTGGCGTCCAAGCAAACTCTATTGGTATTGGTGGTCTTCCAGCTATTCTCTCTATTAAACCCCAGTATTGGGGAATCTTTGCGATTATTATGGTTGTTGATATTGTGGTTGCTATGGTATTGATATTCCTCTTTCACAAAACTGGATTTTTAACGAAAACAGAGGAAGATGGACATGCACAAGAAACACTTAAAGAAGCTTCAGAAGGTTTGGTAGAACCAACTGTTTTTACTGAAACAACAGAGGTTGTTAGTCCTCTTGCTGGTCAAGTTAAATCGCTTAGCCAAGCGACAGACCCAGTATTCTCATCAGGTGTGATGGGATAGGGTCTTGTTATCGAACCAAATCAAGGTGAATTGGTTTCACCAGTAAATGGTACAGTGACAGTACTCTTCCCAAATAAGCATGCAGTAGGCATTGTTTCTGAGGAAGGTGTTGAAATGTTGATACACATCGGTATGGATATTGTTAGCCTTGACGGAAAAGGATTTGAAGCACATATGAACAAGGGGATAAGGTTGTTGTTGGTCAAAAACTTATCACTTTTGATGTGGAAGCGATTAAAGGTGCAGGTCTTATCACTGAAACACCAGTTATCATTACAAATCAAGATGATTTTCAAGCGGATGTTGAAGGGAATCTTCCACGTAATATCAAATGTGGTGATATTCTTATGATCATTCATCGCACAAAATAATCACGCATAAGGAGTGGAGACGATAGTCCCAACTTTTGACTTAAAAGTTCGGAAAAGGAATTAAATATGGCATTAGATAAAACAAAGGTTATTTATCAAATCTATCCGAAATCATATAAGGACACTACAGGAAATGGAATCGGTGATTTCAGAGGCATCATTGAAAAAATGCCTTATCTGTCAGAACTAGGCGTGGATATGGTTTGGCTTAATCCTTTTTATCCAAGCCCACAACGTGACAATGGTTACGACATTTCAGATTATACAGCGGTAAATTCTGTATTTGGGGATATGGCTGATTTTGAAGAAATGGTCCGAGTTGGTAAAGAACACAAGATTGACTTTATGCTAGACATGGTGCTTAACCATTGCTCAACGGAGCATGAGTGGTTTCAAAAAGCATTGGCTGGGGACAAGTATTATCAAGATTTCTACTTTATTCAGGACCAGACAACAGATTGGTTGTCTAAATTTGGCGGCTCTGCTTGGGCACCATTTTGGGGATACGGGGAAATACTATGATCAACCTCGTGCCTTGAATCGCTTTTTGGATATCAAGAACTTCCGTGATGAAGGAGCGACCGTGCTAGCCGCTAGCATTCACTTGTCAAGTAGAACACCATACATCTACATGGGTGAAGAAATCGGGATGGTTGATCCAGACTATGATTCGATGGCAGATTACGTAGATGTGGAATCCATCAATGCTTATCAAATGCTCTTGGACCAAGGTAAATCTCCTGAGCAAGCCTTCAAGATTACCCAAGCTAAGTCACGTGATAATTCTCGTACGCCAATGCAATGGGATGCTTCTGAGAATGCAGGTTTTTCAACAGGTACTCCATGGTTGAAAGCTAGTAAATCTTACAAAGACATTAACGTTGAAAATGAGATTAATGGATCAATCTTTAAATTCGATAAAGAATTAATTCGCTTGCGTAAAGAAATGCCGATCATTTCAGAAGGAAGCTACCAGCCAGCACTTGAAGATAGTCAACAGGTCTACGCCTTTGGACGCTACTTAGGCGATCAAAAACTCTTGGTGCTCAATAATTTTTATGGAAGTGAAGCTGAAGTGGGGATTCCAGAAGAATACCAAGCAGGGCGCGTGCTCTTGTCCAACTATGACGATGCGGAGCTTGCTGAAAAGGTAAGCCTAAAACCTTATCAAACCCTATCAATCTTAGTTAAATAAGACAAACTTTCCTCAGTAAATGTTTTTGCTGGGAAATTTTGTTATAATAAAAACACTTTTAATGTTGATGGAGGAAGTGTAATGACACGCTTACAAGATGATTTTTACCATGCGATTAATGGTGAGTGGGAAAAGACAGCAGTGATTCCAGATGACAAACCATGTACAGGTGGTTTCTCAGATTTAGCAGATGAAATTGAAGACCTCATGCTTGAAACAACTGATCAGTGGTTGGCAGGAGAGAATGTTCCTGACAATGCCATTCTACAAAACTTTATAAAGTTTCACCGTATGACTGCGGACTATGATAGACGTGAGGCAGTTGGTATAGAGCCTGTTAAACCTTTGATTGAAGAATACAAGAAGCTTTCCTCATTCTCAGAATTTGCTTCGAAAATTGCTGAGTATGAGATGTCTGGTAAGCCCAATGAGTTTCCATTCAGTGTGTCTCCAGACTTTATGAATGCTCAATTAAATGTCCTCTGGGCTGACGCACCGGGTATTATTTTGCCTGATACTACCTATTATACGGAGGATAATGAGAAGGGAAAGGAGCTTTTAGAAATTTGGCGTGAGATGCAAGAAGAACTCTTGGGGAAATATGGCTTTACAGCTGAGGAAATCAAAGACCTCTTGGATAAGGTTATTGACCTTGATGCTAAGTTGGCTAAGTATGTCCTTTCGCACGAAGAATCTTCAGAGTATGTAGAACTCTACCACCCATATGATTGGGCAGATTTCACCAAGCTGGTGCCTGAACTCCCACTTGATAGTCTCTTCACAGAAATCTTGGGACAAGTCCCTGACAAGGTTATCGTTCCTGAAGAGCGCTTCTGGACAGAATTCGCGGCGGAATATTACTCAGAAGCAAATTGGGAGTTACTAAAGGCGGTCCTACTTATCGATGCTACAACATCATGGAATGCCTATTTGACAGACGAACTTCGTGTTCTATCTGGAAAATATAGCCGTGCGCTTTCAGGAACACCACAAGCTATGGATAAGAAAAAAGCAGCTTTCTACTTGGCACAAGGACCTTACAATCAGGCTCTAGGACTTTGGTATGCAGGTGAGAAATTCTCGCCAGAAGCCAAGGCAGACGTCGAAGCCAAAGTAGCAACTATGATTGACGTTTATAAATCACGCCTTCAAACAGCGGATTGGTTGGCTCCTGAGACGCGCGAAAAAGCTATAACGAAGCTAAATGTCATCACACCTCATATCGGTTATCCAGAAAAATTGCCAGAGACCTATGACAAGAAGATTATTGATGAGAACTTGTCACTGGTTGAGAATGCACAGAAGTTAGTTAAAATTTCAATTGCTCATAGCTGGAGCAAGTGGAATAAACCTGTTGATCGTAGTGAGTGGCACATGCCTGCCCACATGGTTAATGCTTACTATGATCCACAGCAGAACCAAATTGTTTTCCCGGCAGCTATCCTGCAAGCACCTTTTTATGATATTGCGCAAAGCTCATCAGCCAACTATGGTGGTATTGGGGCTGTAATTGCTCACGAGATTTCCCATGCCTTTGATACTAATGGTGCTTCCTTCGATGAAAACGGTAGTCTTAAGAACTGGTGGACTGAAGACGATTACGCAGCCTTTAAAGAACGTACTGATAAAATTGTGGACCAGTTTGAGGGCTTGGATTCTTATGGTGCTAAGGTCAACGGCAAACTGACTGTTTCTGAGAATGTGGCAGACCTTGGTGGTGTGGCGTGTGCCTTAGAAGCAGCTAAACGTGATGAAGATTTTTCGGTTCGAGAATTCTTTGTCAACTTTGCGACGATTTGGCGTACGAAGGCACGTGAAGAATACATGCAAATGTTGGCTAGCGTGGATGTTCATGCCCCAGCTAAATGGCGTACCAATGTTATCGTGACCAACTTCGACGAATTTCACAAAGAATTTGACGTCAAAGAGGGAGACGGCATGTGGCGTGCCCCAGAAGATCGTGTTATTATTTGGTAAAAAGTGATGAAATCTGTCCAAAATGGACGGATTTCTTTATTTTTATCCATGTAAGGGTTTACATAATATGTATAAACACTATAATAGATTTGTGTTAAAACTTGTGAAGTTTTTAACAAGTATTCAAAGGAGTTTCATATGACTAAACAAACTAAAGATGTTCAAACAGTAATAGATGAATTGGCAACAAAAGGTGTTGAAGCCCTCGATGCCATGGCTAACTTTAAGCAGGAGCAAGTGGACCACATTGTTCACCAAGCTGCGATTGCTGCTCTAGATAAACATATGTATTTGGCAAAATTGGCTGTTGATGAAACAGGCCGTGGTATTTATGAAGATAAAGCCATCAAAAACATGTATGCTTCTGAATACATTTGGAATAGTATTAAATATGACAAGCCAGTAGGCGTTATCGCTGAAGATAAAGAACAAGGTTTGGTTTCTATCGCTGAGCCAGTAGGCGTTATCTGTGGGGTGACACCAACAACTAACCCAACCTCAACAACGATTTTCAAAGCCCTTATCGCTCTTTAGACTCGCAACTCTATTGTCTTTGCCTTCCACCCATCAGCTCAAAAATCATCTGCAGAGGCAGCTCGTATCGTCCGTAATGCAGCTATTGAAGCGGGTGCACCTAAGAACTGTATTCAGTGGATTGAAGAGCCATCTATCGAAGCAACTGGTCTTTTGATGAACCATCCTAAGATTGCCACAGTACTTGCGACTGGTGGGCCTGGTATGGTTAAGGCAGCTTATTCAACTGGTTAAACCTGCTCTTGGTGTAGGCGCTGGGAATGTCCCATCTTATATTGCTGCTGATGCTAAAGTTAAGCGTGCTGTCAATGATATCATCGTTTCAAAAACTTTTGACAATGGTATGATTTGTTCTTCTGAACAAGTAGCTATCGTTGACGCAGCTATTTATGATGAAGTTAAGGCTGAATTTGAAGCACATCAATGTGTCATTATTTCTAAAAAAGCTGATATTGCTAAATTGGAAAAAGTAGTTCTTAATGAAGCACGTATAGCTGTAAACGGCGCTATTGTAGGTCACTCAGCTATCGAAATTGCTGAAAAAGCTGGTCTTAAAGTACCTAAAGGAACAAAAATGCTTTTGGCAGAAATTCCAGATGCAACAATGGAACACCCACTTGCCTTGGAAAAATTGTCTCCAGTACTTGCCCTTATCAAATCTGATGGCGTTGAAGATGGATTCAAAAAAGCAGAAGGCATGCTCAATTTGGGAGGTATTGGACATACAGCTGTTATTCACACTGAAAATGAAGAGCTCCAACTCCAATACGGTATCCGTATGAAAGCTTGCCGTATCTTGGTGAATAGTCCATCGGCTGAAGGTGGCATTGGTAATATCTATAACAACATGATTCCATCATTAACTCTTGGTTGTGGTTCACACGGTCATAACTCAATTTCACACAATGTTAGCTCATTTGATCTCTTGAATGTCAAGACATTGTCAAAGCGTCGCAATAACATGCAATGGTTTCGTGTCCCACCAAAAATCTTCTTCGAAAAAGATTCAATAACTTACTTGCGTCACATTGAAGCTGACCGGGTGATGTTGGTTTGTGACCCTGGTATGGTTCAGTTTGGTTACGCTGACTTGGTTAAACGCAATTGGAACTTAACCGCCATAGACCAGCAGTAGATGTTTTCTCAGATGTTGAGCCAAATCCATCTACAATACAGTTTATAAAGGGTTGGAACGTTTTGTAGACATCCAACCAGATGTGATTATCGCTCTTGGTGGTGGTTCTGCAATGGATGCTGCTAAGGCTATCTGGATGTTCTTTGAATACCTAGATGTAAGCTTCTTCGGTGCTAAACAAAAATTCTTGGATATCCGTAAACGTACCTACAAGATTCCTTACGCTCAGAAGACACAATTCATCTGTATCCCAACAACTTCAGGGACAGGATCAGAAGTGACGTCATTTGCGGTTATCACTGATAGTGAAACTCACATCAAGTATCCATTGGCAGATTACGCTTTGACTCCAGATATGGCCATCGTTGACCCTGCTTTAGTAATAAGTGTGCCTGCTAGTGTTACAGCGGATACAGGTATGGACCGTTTTGACGCACGCTATTGAGTCTTACGTATCAGTAATGGCTAGCGACTATACACGTGGCCTCTCACTTCAAGCGATTAAACTTGTTTTTGAAAATCTCGAACATTCTTACCACTTTGGTGATGAAGAATCACGTGAAAAGATGCATAATGCGTCTACAATGGCTGGTATGGCCTTTGCCAATGCCTTCCTTGGTATCAACCACTCACTAGCTCACAAGGTCGGTCCTATGTTTGACATTCCACACGGACGTACCAATGCGATTTTGATGCCTCACGTAATCCTCAAAAACACGCTATGTTCCCTAAATATGATTACTTCCGTGCAGACAAGGATTACGCAGACATCGCTCGTTTCATGGGATGGGGTACTGATAAACAATCAGATGCTGAATTGGTTGAAGTTTTGGCACAAAAAGTTTACGAATTGGGTGTTGCCGTGGGGATCAACATGAACTGGAAAGGCCAAGGGGTTACGAAGAAACTTCTTCAAGACACTGTCTATACTTTGGCAGAGCATGCGTACGAAGACCAAGATACAACTTGCTAATTCCAAAGAACCTCTTATTTCAGAATTGAAAGAAATTGTCGAAGTTGCCTTTGACTACAAAGGTTAAGTGATAGCCTAAAGTAGCTCTATGAGGGCTACTTTTTTGCTAAAGGCTACTATATTAGAGTGATTATCCAAATTAAAAATAAAGGGCTTTCCTGAATAAGATAGAAAACGCTTTAAAAAATTGTTATAATAACCTTACGGTAAAATAAAGAGAGTTCTATGACAAAAGAAGAAGGACTTGGTTTGAATGCCACAGTGCATCTTCTCAATCCTCAGGAAATGAGGCCATCAAGGGTCTCCATATGAAGGGAATAGAGCGACTAATAAGTTTAAAGAGATTTAATGTTGATAGGATGGTAACTGTTTACTTCAATCCTGGTCAAAAATTAAAAGAATCAAGGGACACAGTAACTTCAAAGAATAGTGTGGTGAGGGTAAATCAAAAGATATCAATTTTTCAACTAAGAATGATACCAAAGATAAATTTTAAAAGAAAATCTGGGATAGAAATTCCGGATTTTTTCCGATATTTAAATGAAATTAAACAAGTGAAATCCGAATGATTCTCTCACAAGTTACAATATGTGTAGAAATTTTCTGACAATTATGCTACAATAGAGTCAAAGACTATCTAAAAAAGAGGATTTACCATGACACTTGTATACCAATCAACACGTGACGAAAACAATAAAGTAACAGCTAGTCAGGCTATTCTTCAAGGATTGGCAACAGATGGTGGCTTGTTTACTCCACTGACAACACCTGAAGTTACTTTAGACTTTGATCACTTGAAAGATGCTTCTTACCAAGAAGTTGCTAAATTAGTTTTGTCTGCTTTCTTGGATGATTTTACTGAAGAAGAATTGGATTACTGTATCACAAATGCTTATGATGATAAGTTTGATACAGCTGCCATTGCTCCAGTGGTCAAACTTCAAAACCATTACAACCTTGAGCTTTTTCATGGTTCTACCATTGCTTTCAAAGATATGGCGCTTTCAATATTGCCCTATTTGCTAACAACATCAGCTAAGAAACAAGGTGTTGATAACAAAATTGTTATTTTGACAGCGACATCAGGTGATACTGGTAAAGCTGCCATGGCTGGTTTTGCAGATGTCCCTGAAACTGAAATTATTGTCTTTTATCCAAAAGATGGCGTTTCAAAAATCCAAGAATTGCAAATGACAACTCAAGCAGGTGCTAATACTCATGTTATTGCAATTGATGGTAACTTTGATGATGCCCAAACAAATGTGAAACGTATGTTTAACGATGTTGATTTGCGTGAGAAATTGTTGACTCATCATATGCAATTCTCATCAGCTAACTCAATGAACATTGGTCGTTTGGTACCACAAGTGGTTTACTATGTGTATGCCTATGCGCAGTTGGTGAAGGCAGGTCATATCAAAAATGGGGATAAGGTTAACTTCACAGTACCAACAGGAAATTTTGGTAACATCTTGGCGGCTTACTATGCAGGTCAAATTGGTGTTCCAGTTGGTAAAATAATCTGTGCTTCTAACGAAAATAATGTCCTTACAGACTTCTTTGCAACAGGTACTTATGACAAGAAACGTGACTTCAAGGTAACGACAAGTCCTTCTATGGACATTTTGGTATCTTCTAACCTAGAACGCTTGATTTTCCATCTCCTTGGTAATGATGCGGTTAAGACTAAAGAGCTTATGGATACGCTTGTGACTAAAGGTGAGTACACTTTGGCTGATGCAGATAAAGGTATCCTTGATTTGTTTGCAGCGGGATTTGCAACTGAGGATGAAACAGCTGCTGAAATCAAACGTGTTTATGAAGAAGACAAGTATATTGAAGATCCTCACACAGCGGTTGCCTCAGCTGTTTACGAAGCATACGTTCAAAAGACAGATGATCACACACCAACAGTTATCGCTTCAACAGCTAGTCCATACAAGTTCCCACGTGTAGCGGTTTCAGCTGTTACTGGTAAAGATAGTGGTGATGACTTCAAGGCGGTAGAAGACTTGCACCAACTTTCAGGAGTAGATATCCCAGCTGCTGTAGATGGACTTGAACGTGCAGAAGTTCGCCATAAAACAGTTGTTGCTGCAGCTGATATGCAGAAAGCAGTTGAGAGCTATCTTGGTGTATAAGAAAAAAATAGGAGCTGAGAAATCAGCCCTATTTTTATCAATATAAAAGAAAATATTATGACAGAAACAAAGAAAATTTTAAACATAGCCTTACCGGCTATGGCTGAGAACCTCTTACAAATGTTGATGGGGATTGTCGATTCTTACCTAGTAGCTCAGGTTGGTATTGTTGCTATATCGGGGGTTTCCGTGGCCAATAATATCATTACGATTTATCAGGCTATCTTCATTGCGCTGGGGGCTTCGAGTGCTAGTGTCATTGCTAGAAGCCTAGGAAAAGGAGACGTTAAAGCGACTAACAGGGATATCTGGGATGCTATTATTATTACTCTTGCTCTTAGTATCGTCTTGGGTCTACTCTCCATTTTTTTTGGTGGAGCCATTCTTAATCTTCTGGGAACTGAGCAATCTGTGACTCAGGCTGGCAGCCTCTATTTGGCTATAGTCGGTGGAGGTGTGATCTTTCTGGCTTTGATGACTACCTTTGGTAACATACTACGAGCCAAGGGACGTCCTCGTATTTCCATGGTCGTCAGTCTTTTGACCAATCTTCTTAACGCTCTTCTATCTTCTTTGGCTATTTTTGTTGGACATTGGGGGATTATTGGGGTAGCTACAGCTACGGTTTTTTCTCGCCTAGTTGGGACAGTCATATTATGGACTGCAATGAAATTGGATGTGAAACAGTTTGAAGTTACCAAACCTTTTAACAAGGAATTGTTGGGAATTGTTCTACCAGCAGCAGGTGAGCGGTTGATGATGCGTGCAGGGGATGTTGTTATAGTGGCCATCATCGTTACCTTTGGTACAGCAGTTGTTGGTGGTAATGCCATTGGTGAAAATCTCACCCAGTTTAACTATATGCCAGGTATGGGGGTAGCTACAGCCACGGTTATCTTGGTTGCCAATAGTTTGGGGCGAGGGGATACGGCGCAGATGAAGCGTATTATACGAGAGTCTTACTGGATTTCAACTTTCTTGATGGTTTTGGTTTCTGGAAGCATCTTACTTTTTGGCCGGGGCTTGTCAAGTTTCTTTACAGATAACAAAGTAGCTATTGCTGCTAGTCAGGTCGTTATTCTTTATTCATTCCTAGGAAATCCCGTAACTTCGGCGACTTTAGTCTTCACAGCAGCCTGGCAAGGTCTTGGGAAGGCCAAGATACCTTTTTACGCAACGACTATTGGGATGTGGCTAATCCGAATTTTCTCAGGCTACTTCCTAGGAGTGAGTTTGAGAATGGGCCTTGCAGGTGTCTGGATTGCAACGGTTGTTGATAATATATGGCGTGCGATCTTTCTCTACGTGATGTATCGTCATTATCTCGCAAAGAGACAGTTTAGATAATAACATGATGGGGAGATGCTTTTATTTAAAAGGTATCTTCTTCTTATTTTTTACAAGTAGTCTCGAATATGATAGAATAAACTGATAAAAACTTTTTGAGGTAGTAATTATGACTGTAAAAATCAATACAAAAGATGGTCAAATCGAATTGTCAGATGATGTCATCGCAACAGTAGTTGGCGGTTCAGCAACAGAAATTTTTGGCGTTGTCGGTATGGCAAGTAAGAGTGCTATCCGAGATAATTTTCAAGCACTTCTTGGAAAAGAAAACTACGCAAAAGGAGTTGTCGTGAAATCTACTGATGCAGGTATCGCTGTGGATGTCTACACTGTTATGAGTTATGGTGTTAAGATTAGTGAGGTTTCAAAAAATATTCAAGAACGTGTGAAATTTAATCTTGAGAATCAACTCGGTATTAAGACAGAGGCAGTAAATGTTTACGTTCAAAATATCAAAGTCGTAGGAGAAAACTAGTGTCTAAAATTACAACAAGCTTACTTCAGGAGATGGTCCAAGCAGCAGCAACGCGTCTAGGTAAGCAAGCAGAATATGTGAATTCACTCAATGTCTTCCCAGTACCAGATGGAGATACTGGAACTAACATGGGAATGACTATGGATAATGGAGCCAAAGCTGTCGCAGATCAAACAGCTTCAACAGTTGGTGAAGTTGGTCAGATTTTGTCTAAAGGTCTCTTGATGGGTGCCCGTGGTAACTCAGGTGTTATTACGTCACAATTGTTTCGTGGTTTTGGTCAAAGCATCAAGGATAAAACGGAACTTGACGGCCAAGATCTAGCTCACGCCTTCCAATCAGGTGTTGAAGTTGCGTATAAAGCTGTTATGAAACCTGTCGAAGGAACAATCCTTACAGTATCACGTGGTGCAGCTTCAGCAGCGATTAAGAAAGCTGAGTCTACTAATGATGCTGTTGAGGTTATGCGTGCAGCTCTTGACGGAGCTAAGGCCGCTTTGGCTAAGACACCAGAGATGCTTCCAGTATTGAAAGAAGTTGGTGTAGTAGACTCAGGTGGTCAAGGTTTAGTCTTTATTTATGAAGGTTTCTTGTCAGCCCTAACAGGTGAGTATATCGCTTCAGAGGACTTCCAAGCGACACCAGCTACTATGACAGAGATGATCAATGCAGAACATCATAAGGCAGTTGCAGGTCATGTTGCAACAGAAGATATTACCTTCGGGTACTGTACGGAAATCGTGATTGGTCTCAAACAAGGTCCAACTTATGTGAGAGACTTTGACTATGAGGAGTTTCAAAATTACTTGAGTAATCTTGGGGATTCTCTCCTTGTTGTTAACGACGATGAAATTGTAAAAGTTCACGTCCATACAGAGGATCCGGGTCTTGTCATGCAAGAAGGCCTTAAATATGGTGCTCTTGTCAAAGTTAAGGTTGAAAACATGCGTAAACAACACGATGCACAAGTTCAAAAAGCAGCAGCCATTCAAGCTTCGCCTTCTGCTCCTAAAGACTTTGCCTTTATTGCAGTTGTTGCCGGAGATGGACTTGCAGATATCTTTAAATCACAAGGAGTTGACTATGTGATTTCAGGTGGTCAAACAATGAACCCATCAACGGAGGATATCGTTAAGGCTATTGAGCAGGTTAATGCCAAGAATGTTATCATCTTGCCAAATAATAAAAACATCTTTATGGCAGCACAATCAGCCACTGAAGTAGTGAATATTAATGCGGCTGTTGTTGAAACACGTACAGTTCCACAAGGCTTTAGAAGCTTGCTTGCTTTCGATCCAAACCAAAGTATCGAAGCTAATGTTGAAGCTATGACAGTTAGTCTTTCGGATGTAACAAGTGGTAGCGTGACTTTGGCAGTACGTGACACAACTATTGATGGCCTTGAAATTCATGAAAATGATATCCTTGGTATGGTAGACGGTAAGATTCTTGTATCTACACCAGATATGGATCAAGCCCTTCTTGATACCTTTGAAAAGATGATTGACGAAGACAGCGAAATTGTTATGATTTACGTCGGCGAAGAAGGCAATCAAGAACAAGCACAAGCGCTCGCTGAAAAATTGGAAGAGATTCATGAAGATATCGAAGTTGAAATCTTCCAAGGGGACCAACCTGTGTACCCATATATCTTTAGCGTTGAATAATTTAAAAATAATCATTTTGGAAGTCTTAGGGCTTCCTTTTTTGTTTAAATAGTTTCGATACTAAAAAGTCATTTTTTGGAATTACAGAAATATTCCGAAAATTAATTGACATTACCTTCCAAAGTGGTAACATATGTTGTAAGAAATTTTATAGATTGAAGGTAAGATCATGAGAAGTGATATGATCAAAGTTGGTGTTGATAAAGCACCAGCACGTGGCCTTTTGTATGCGACTGGACAGGTTAAATCTTCTAAGGATATGCAAAAGCCCTTTATTGCTATTTGTAATTCTTATATTGATATTGTTCCAGGACATGTCCACCTACGTGAATTAGCGGATATTGCCAAGGAGGCTATCCGTGAAGCTGGTGGTATTCCTTTTGAGTTTAATACTATTGGTGTGGATGACGGGATTGCCATGGGATATATTGGGATGCGTTACAGCCTCCCTTCACGAGAATTAATTGCTGATGCTGCAGAAACCGTTATTAATGCCCACTGGTTTGACGGTGTGTTCTATATCCCAAACTGTGATAAGATTACACCAGGAATGATTTTGGCAGCCATGCGTACTAATGTGCCGGCGGTATTCTGTTCAGGTGGACCTATGAAGGGTGGCGTTGATATGACTGGTCATCAGGCTACTTTATCAAGCTTGTTTGAAGCTGTAGGTACTTACCAGTCTGGAGATATGAGCAAGGAAGAGCTTGATTATTTAGAAAAAAATGCCTGTCCAACTTGTGGTTCATGTTCAGGAATGTTTACTGCTAACTCAATGAACTGTTTAATGGAAGTTTTGGGTCTTGCCCTTCCAGGTAACGGTACTATCCTAGCTGTTTCAGACGAACGTCGTGAATTGGTTCGTCAAGCAGCCACAAAATTAATGGATAACATCAAAAATAATGTTCGCCCACGTGATATTGTGACCAAAGAAGCCATCGATGATGCTTTTGCTCTAGATATGGCTATGGGTGGTTCAACCAATACCGTTCTTCATACCCTTGCTATTGCGCGTGAGGCTGGTATTGACTATGACCTTAAGGACATTAATGATATTGCTAAGAAGACACCTTATCTCTCTAAAATTGCTCCCTCCAGCATCTATACCATGCATGATGTACATGAAGCAGGTGGTGTTCCAGCCATTATTAATCAGTTGATCAAGAAAGGTGCCATTAAGGGTGATCGTATTACGGTTACTGGTAAAACCTTAAAAGAAAATGTAGCTGGTGCTAAAATCAAAAATGAAGAAATTATCCATCCAATCGAGCAACCTATTTCACTGGTTGGCGGTTTGTCTATCCTTTATGGAAATATTGCTCAGGATGGGGCTGTTATCAAGGTTGGTGGTGTAGATCCATCCGTTAAAACTTTCCGTGGTAAGGCTATTTGTTGCGATTCACAAGCTCAAGCTCTTGAATTGATTGATAATGGAACAGTTAAGAAGGGCCATGTTGTTGTCATTCGTTACGAAGGTCCTCAGGGTGGTCCTGGTATGCCAGAGATGTTAGCGCCAACCTCTAAGATTGTAGGCCGCGGTCTTGGCAAGGATGTTGCTCTGATTACTGATGGTCGTTTCTCAGGAGCAACTCGTGGTATTGCTATTGGTCACGTATCTCCAGAAGCTGCGGAAGGTGGCAATATAGCTCTGATTGAAGATGGGGATGAAATTGTGATTAATCTTCCGAATCGTACCCTTGATTTGCTCGTTGATGATGTGACACTTGAAGCACGCCGTAAGCACTTGAAGCCTTTCAAATCTAAGATCTCAAGTGGCTGGTTGCGCCGTTACACTGCTTTTGCTAAATCAGCTAATGTCGGAGGAACTCTTATGAGTGATGAAGAATTTGAAGAACGTAAAGCAGAACGTCAGGCACAAGAAAAAAACTAAGAATATTATTTCCGAAGAGTTTGTGATATTTTTCTCTGAAACCCTTGCAAATTTAGTTAAAAATGTTATTATAGTATACAAGGTTTTGAATTTTTAGACAATTCGAAAAAAACAATTGTTAAAGGAGGTCCATGTGGAGAAAATTGAACTTGAAGAAGCACGCTCTGGTGCTGATTTGATTCTTGATACACTTCTCGAACTTGGGATTTCAACCATTTTTGGGTATCCTGGCGGAGCGGTTCTTCCTTTGTATGATGCTATTTACAAAAATGAAGAGATTAATCATATTTTGTCTCGTCATGAGCAAGGAAGCCTGCATGAAGCTGAAGGTTATGCTAAATCAACTGGGAAACTTGGTGTTGCTCTTGTAACGAGTGGTCCCGGTGCAACGAATGCTATTACTGGGATTGCAGATGCTATGAGTGATAGTGTACCTCTTCTGGTCTTTACGGGTCAGGTAGCAACATCAGGTATTGGTAAAGATGCCTTCCAAGAAGCTGACATTGTCGGAATTACCATGCCAATTACCAAATACAACTACCAGATTCGTGATACGGCTGATATTCCTCGTATTATTCGAGAAGCGGTTCATATCGCAACGACAGGACGTCCTGGTCCGGTTGTTATAGACCTTCCAAAAGATGTTGTAGCTAAGGAAACTACCTTCATCAACGATCCTGAAATCAATCTTCCAAGTTACCAACCGACGCTAAGACCAAACGAGATGCAAATTAATAAAATCTTGAAACAGTTGGGTAAAGCTAAGAAGCCGGTTATTGTAGCTGGAGGTGGAGTGGCTTATTCTGAATCTGCTAAGGAGCTAGTTGCTTTTGCAGAACGCTACCAAATTCCTGTTGTTACAAGTCTTCTAGGTCAGGGAACAATTGCTACTAGTCACCCCCTCTTTTTGGGTATGGGTGGTATGCACGGTTCGTATGCAGCTAATATTGCTATGACTGATGCTGACTTTATGATTGCCATAGGTTGTCGTTTTG
Organism: Streptococcus thermophilus; assembly: GCF_010120595.1. Taxonomy (NCBI): domain Bacteria; kingdom Bacillati; phylum Bacillota; class Bacilli; order Lactobacillales; family Streptococcaceae; genus Streptococcus; species Streptococcus thermophilus. The sequence continues at coordinate 225,040 of NZ_CP038020.1, read as the reverse complement.
ATGACCGCTTGACAGGTAATCCAAAAACATTTGCTAAGAATGCAAAGGTTGTTCATATTGATGTGGATCCGGCTGAGATTGGCAAGATTATTGCGGTAGATTTGCCAGTTGTTGGTGATGCCAAGCAAGCTCTTGAAATGCTCTTAGCAGAACCAGTGGTTAAGAATAACACTGAAAAATGGATTGAAAAAGTCAAAAAAGATAAAGAGCGTGTACGTTCTTACGATAAGAAAGAACGTATGGTACAGCCTCAGGCGGTTATCGAGCGTATCGGTGAATTGACCGAGGGTGATGCAGTTGTTGTCACTGACGTTGGGCAACATCAAATGTGGACAGCTCAGTATTATCCATATCAAAATGAGCGTCAATTGGTGACATCAGGTGGCCTTGGAACTATGGGATTTGGTGTTCCAGCAGCAATTGGTGCTAAAATTGCTAATCCTGATAAAGAAGTTATCCTCTTTGTTGGTGATGGTGGTTTCCAAATGACGAACCAAGAATTGGCTATTTTAAATATTTACAAGGTGTCAATCAAGGTTGTTATGTTGAATAACCACTCACTTGGTATGGTACGTCAATGGCAAGAGTCCTTCTACGAAGGGCGTACATCAGAGTCTGTCTTTAATGCTCTTCCTGATTTTCAACTGATGGCTCAAGCTTATGGGATTAAGTCTTATAAGTTTGATAATCCAGAAACGATTGATCAGGATTTGGAAGTTATCAAAGAGGATGTGCCAATGTTCATCGAGGTTGATATTTCTCGTAAAGAGCATGTTTTGCCAATCGTTCCAGCTGGTAAAAGTAATCATGAAATGTTGGGGGTGAAGTTCAATGCGTAGAATATTAACAGCTAAACTTCAGAACCGATCAGGTGTTCTTAACCGTTTCACTGGAGTGCTTTCACGCCGTCAGGTCAATATTGAGAGTATTTCCGTTGGAGCAACGGAAAATCCTGATGTTTCACGTATTACAATTATCATTGATGTGAATTCTCATAATGAGGTTGAGCAGATTATTAAACAGCTTAATCGTCAGATTGATGTGATTCGCATTCGTGACATCACTGATGTACCCCACTTGGAACGTGAGGTTATCTTGGTTAAGGTGTCGGCACCAACTTCTAAACGTGCTGAAATCTTGGCAATCATTCAACCTTTCCGTGCTTCGGTGGTGGATGTTGCACCAAGCTCTATTACTATCCAGATGACTGGAAATGCTGAAAAGAGTGAGGCGCTTCTACGAGTTATTCGACCTTACGGTATCAAGAATGTTGCTCGTACGGGTGCTACTGGATTTACCCGTGATTAAAAAATCCATTATAAATTTGTTAACCTAGCCTTAAAAAGGCAATTAAATATTATTTTAGAAAAGAGATATACTACTATGGCAGTTCAAATGGAATATGAAAAAGACGTAAAAGTACCAGCACTTGATGGTAAAAAAATCGCCGTTATTGGTTACGGTTCACAAGGTCACGCTCACTCACAAAACTTGCGTGATACAGGTCACGATGTTATCATCGGTGTTCGTCCAGGTAAATCATTTGATAAAGCTAAAGAAGATGGTTTTGATACTTACACAGTAGCAGAAGCAACTAAATTGGCTGATGTTATCATGATTTTGGCTCCAGACGAAATCCAACAAGAACTTTACGAAGCAGAAATCGCTCCAAATCTTGAAGCTGGTAACGCTGTTGGTTTTGCTCACGGTTTCAACATCCACTTTGAATTTATTAAAGTACCAGCAGATGTTGATGTATTTATGTGTGCACCTAAAGGACCAGGTCACTTGGTACGTCGTACATTTGAAGAAGGTTTTGGTGTACCTGCCCTTTACGCAGTATACCAAGATGCCACAGGTAACGCTAAAGACATCGCTATGGACTGGTGTAAAGGTATTGGTGCAGCACGTGTAGGTCTTCTTGAAACAACATACAAAGAAGAAACTGAAGAAGATTTGTTTGGTGAACAAGCAGTTCTTTGTGGTGGTTTGACTGCCCTTATCGAAACTGGTTTTGAAGTCTTGACTGAAGCTGGATATGCACCAGAATTGGCTTACTTTGAAGTACTTCACGAAATGAAATTAATCGTTGACTTGATTTACGAAGGTGGATTCAAGAAAATGCGTCAATCAATTTCTAACACTGCTGAATTCGGTGACTATGTATCAGGTCCACGTGTTATCACTGAACAAGTTAAAGAAAACATGAAAGCAGTTCTTGCTGATATCCAAAATGGTAAATTCGCTAATGACTTCGTTAACGACTATAAAGCTGGACGTCCAAAACTTACTGCTTACCGTGAAGAAGCTGCTAACCTTGAAATCGAAAAAGTTGGTGCTGAATTGCGTAAAGCAATGCCATTCGTTGGTCAAAACGACGATGATGCATTCAAAATCTATAACTAATGTGATAGTCTCAAAAACCAGCCTAGTGCTGGTTTTTTGTGTTCTTAAGAAAGTGGTTAGGTGTTAAGCTTATGGCTTTGTGTGTAAAAAAAATTCACTCCACTAGGGAGTGAGAATGGTCATAAATTAGTAAGTTAAAACAAAGTTTTTCTTCTTACCGCGACGGATAACAGTGATTTCATTGTCAATCTTATCGGTATCTGAAAGAGTGTAATCCAAGTCTTGCACGCGTTCACCGTTGATATAGATAGCACCGTTTTGCACGTCTTCACGTGCTTGACGTTTAGATGGTGAAATTTTAGCATTGACGAGAAGTTCAACAATGTTAAGATTTTCATCTGCTGAAATCTCATAGGTTGGAACACCATTGAGGGCAACTTTAAGGTCACGTGCTGAGAGGGCTTTAATGTTACCAGCGAAGAGTTGTTCGGTGATGTGAACAGCTTGTTCATAGGCTTCTTTACCGTGAACCAAAGTAACAACTTCGCGAGCCAGAACCTTTTGTGCTAAACGTTGGTGACGAGCTTGGTCAAATTCTTTACCGATTTCTTCGATTTCTTCAAGTGACAAGAAAGTGAAAATTTTCAAGAAACGAACGGCATCATCGTCCATAACGTTAAGCCAGAATTGGTACATTTCGTAAGGTGTTGTCTTAGTAGCGTCAAGCCAGACAGCGTTGCCTTCAGATTTGCCGAATTTTTTACCAGTTGAATCTGTGATAAGTGGAACTGTGATTACGTGTCCAGATTTGTCCGCTTTACGACGCAAGAGCTCAGTACCTGCTGTCATGTTACCCCATTGGTCAGAACCACCAATTTGTAGGGTTACGCCATATTTAGCATTGAGTTCATAGAAGTCGTAACCTTGCATAATTTGGTAAGCGAACTCAGTGTAAGAGATACCTGTTTCGATACGTTTCTTAACAGATTCCTTGCTCATCATGTAGTTAACTGTGAAGTATTTACCGACATCACGCAAGAAATCGATGAAACTAACTGAACCAAACCAGTCATAGTTGTTGACCATAACGGCTTTGTTATCACCATTTTCAAAATCAAGGAAGCGAGAGAGTTGGCCTTGGATTTTTTCTACCCAACCTTCAACGGTTTCTTTGGTTTGGAGGCTACGCTCAGCATCTTTAAATGATGGGTCACCAATCAAACCTGTCGCACCCCCAACGAGGGCGTAAGGTTTGTGGCCAGCCAATTGAAGGCGACGACTAGTAAGGATAGCGACGAGGTGTCCAAGGTGGAGACTGTCTGCTGTTGGGTCATAACCGGTGTAGAATGAGACTGGCCCTTCTTCAAAGGCTTTTACAAGGGCTTCTTCATCTGTGGTTTGAAAAATCAAGCCACGTGCTTTTAGTTCTTCAAAAATTGTCATGATATTCTCCAGTAAAGTATATTCTGCACCATTATACCAAAAGAAAGCAACCCTATGCAAGCTTTGTCAAAGTTTGCTATAATAGGCCTTGAGGTATTTCTATGAATTTTGAAAAAATAATAAATTATTTTAGACGGTTAGGGAAGGTTTTTCGTGAAAAGTTTGCCGGCCTCAATTTTAAAAAAAGAGATAAATCTTTGAAAGCAAGGAAGGCTGGAATTAAATCTAAGTGGAATCGTAAGAAAGCGGAGAAGTCGCCTGAAGACAGAGTAACAGTCTTAGACATGGCTGATGTTTTTTTAAAGACATTAAAGCTCTTGTCTGATTTCTTTTATGTGGTCATTATCGTCTTAACCTTGTTTGGTGCTGGGCTTGGCTTGGGTTATCTGGGCAGTCAGATACAGTCTGTTCCATTGATTAAGGATAAAACCTTGTTGAATCAGATTGGCGAGGTTAGTTTGGTGTCTTCGATGAGTTATTCTGATTCTAAAAAGATTGCTGATATTGATACGGACCTGCTTAGAACTCCTATTGAAAGTGATGCAATTTCTAATAATGTTAAAAATGCCATTATTGCTACTGAGGATGAAAATTTCAATAAGCATAAGGGGGTTGTACCAAAAGCTGTCTTTAGAGCCTTGGTATCTTCAGTCTTGGGGGTAGGTTCCTCTAGTGGTGGTTCAACCCTAACACAGCAGTTGATAAAACAACAGGTTACAGGAGATACTCCAACATTTAAACGTAAAGCGGCAGAGATTATCTATGCACTACAACTGGAACGTCATGCTTCGAAAAATGAAATTTTAACTGATTATCTGAATGTTTCTCCTTTTGGTCGTAACAACAAGGGGAAAAATATTGCTGGTATCGAAGAGGCTGCACAAGGGATCTTTGGGGTCTCTGCTGCAGATTTGACAGTTCCTCAGGCAGCTTATCTGGCAGGTTTACCACAGAGCCCGATTGTCTATTCACCCTATACTGCGGATGGTCAACTAAAAAATGAAAAAGATCTTTCCTATGGCTTGGCACGTCAGAAAGATGTGCTCTACAATCTCTATCGAGGCGGTTACCTAGATAAGTCACAATACGAAAGTTATAAGAGTTATGACGTTACTAAAGATTTCAAGGCTGGTGAGAATCCAGATGCTGTCAGTCATGACTATTTGTACTATTCAGTCATGTCTGAAGCTCAAGATATCATGTATGATTATTTGGTGAAGCGTGACAAGGTATCAAGTCAAGATTTGAAAAATGATAAGACAAAGGAAGCCTACCGTGAGATGGCTCTCCGAGAGCTACAAACAGGTGGTTATCATGTTAAGACAACAATTGACAATGCTGTCTACCATGCGATGCAAGATACTGCGAACCAATATGGAGATCTACTTGATCAGGGTGGAAATAACGGGGTCGAAGTTGGAAATGTACTCATGGACAATGCGACTGGAGCGATTTTAGGATTTGTTGGTGGTCGTAATTATGAGAATAACCAGAATAACCATGCCTTTGATACTGCTCGTTCTCCTGGATCTTCTATTAAGCCTATTATTGCTTATGGAATTGCCATTGACCAAGGTTTAATGGGTAGCTCAAGTATCCTTTCAAATTATCCAACTAATTTTACAGGTGGGACACCGATTCTTCATGATGGCGATAAGGGAACGGCCATGATGAATTTGCAAGAGGCGCTTAATACGTCGTGGAATATTCCTGCCTTTTGGACCTATCAAATGCTTCAACATCATGATGTTGACGTTGAGGGCTATATGACCAAGATGGGTTATAAGATTGCTAACTACAATATTGAGAGTCTGCCCCTTGGTGGTGGGATTGAAACTACTGTTGCTCAGCAGGTAAACGCCTATCAAATGCTTTCAAATGGCGGTGTTTATGAAAAAGGTTATATGATTGATAGTATTACTGATAGCACTGGTGAGGTTATTTATCAACATAAATCTAAAGGGGTTCAGGTCTTTACAAGGGCTACGGCTAGCATTATGGATAACTTACTTAAAGAAGTTGTGGTTAAGGGAGCGACAACCCAATTTTATTCGGAGTTGAAAAATGTCAATGGTGCAGCGGCCTCAGCTGACTGGATGGGTAAAACAGGGACGACTGATAACTTTGCTGATGCTTGGTTGGTTGTGTCGACGCCTGGCATTACCCTTGGGGGTTGGGCTGGTTATGATGACAATGCACCTACCAATTCTAAAACGGGTTACACTTACAATGCCCAATATATGGCTCGTTTGACTTCAGCCATCTATAATGCTAATCCAGGTATTTTCAAAACGGGAGATAAGTTTAATATAGATTCAAGCGCCATTAAGGCAAGTGTGCTCAAGTCGACAGGCCTTAAGCCAGCAACGGTATCGGTCAATGGCCGTAATGTCTCCGTAAGTGGTGAAATGGTTGATAGTTATTGGGCTAAAAATGGACCTGGCGATACAATCTACAAGTTTGCCATTGGTGGAACGGATAGTGACTACCAAAAAGCTTGGTCTAGTATTCTTGGAGAACATTAGGCTGTCTCAAATAATACTTGCAAAATAGTTAAAATTTAGGTACAATATAGACAACTATTTGTCGTCTTATTTGATTGAAATATTGTCCAATCAAGAGATACAGCAGTTAAATCAACGTTTTTTCGGTCAGATTTAGCTGCTATTTTTGTGCTTATTTTTAGGGTTTTTGGATTTTGTAATGAATATTTAAAAGTTCTAAAAATTCACATATTAAAGTTATCGCTTATCGTTAATCCGATAAGTCGATGTTAATATCTAATCACTTGTTATCGGGACAAGCAACCAAAAAAGGCAGGAGACAAATATTTAAAGTGCACGACTTGCAAAGCAGGTCTCGAATGTAGAAAAGGAGTAGAAGACTTGGCAGGACATGACGTTCAATACGGGAAGCATCGTACCCGTCGTAGTTTTTCAAGAATCAAAGAAGTTCTTGATTTACCAAACTTGATTGAAATCCAAACGGATTCATTCAAAGAATTCTTAGATACTGGTCTTAAAGAGGTTTTTGAGGATGTACTTCCTATTTCAAACTTCACAGACACCATGGAATTGGAATTTGTTGGTTATGAATTGAAGGAACCTAAGTATACACTTGAAGAAGCTCGTATCCATGATGCATCATACTCAGCACCAATCTTTGTGACTTTCCGTCTTATTAACAAAGAAACTGGTGAAATCAAAACTCAGGAAGTCTTCTTCGGAGATTTCCCAATTATGACTGAGATGGGTACTTTTATCATCAATGGTGGTGAACGTATTATCGTTTCTCAGTTGGTGCGCTCACCTGGTGTTTACTTTAACGATAAGGTCGATAAAAACGGTAAAGTGGGTTACGGATCAACAGTTATTCCTAACCGTGGGGCATGGCTTGAGCTTGAAACTGATTCAAAAGACATCGCCTACACTCGTATCGACCGTACGCGTAAGATTCCATTCACAACGCTTGTGCGTGCACTTGGATTCTCAGGTGATGACGAAATTGTTGATATCTTTGGTGATAGCGAGTTGGTTCGTAACACTATTGAAAAAGATATCCACAAAAATCCAGCAGATTCACGTACTGATGAAGCGCTTAAAGAAATTTATGAAAGACTTCGTCCAGGTGAACCAAAAACTGCTGACAGCTCACGTAGCTTGCTTGTAGCTCGTTTCTTTGACCCACGTCGTTACGACTTGGCTGCTGTTGGTCGTTACAAACTTAACAAAAAACTTAACATCAAGACGCGTCTTTTGGGGCAAACAATTGCTGAAAACTTGGTAGATCCTGAAACAGGTGAAATCCTTGTTGAAGCTGGGACTGAAATGACACGTGATGTGATTGATTCAATCGCAGAACACTTGGACGGTGATTTGAACAAATTTGTATACACACCAAACGATTATGCAGTGGTTACAGAACCTGTTGTTCTTCAAAAATTCAAGGTCGTTGCACCAAATGATCCAGATCGTGTGGTTACAATTGTTGGTAATGCCAATCCAGATGATAAAGTTCATGCTTTGACAACAGCGGATATCTTGGCTGAAATGAGCTACTTCCTCAACCTTGCTGAAGGTATCGGTAAAGTAGATGATATCGACCACCTTGGTAACCGTCGTATCCGTGCCGTTGGTGAATTGCTTGCTAACCAATTCCGTATTGGTTTGGCTCGTATGGAACGAAACGTGCGTGAACGTATGTCAGTTCAAGATAATGAAGCCTTGACACCACAACAAATCATCAATATTCGTCCTGTAACTGCAGCTGTTAAAGAATTCTTCGGTTCTTCACAGTTGTCACAGTTCATGGACCAGCACAACCCATTGTCAGAGTTGTCACACAAACGTCGTTTGTCAGCCTTGGGACCTGGTGGTTTGACACGTGACCGTGCCGGATATGAAGTTCGTGACGTGCATTACACGCACTACGGTCGTATGTGTCCAATTGAAACACCTGAAGGACCTAACATTGGTTTGATCAATAACTTGTCTACATACGGACGCCTTAACAAGTACGGTTTCATTCAAACACCATATCGTAAGGTTGACCGTGCAACTGGTAAAGTAACAAACGAAGTGGTTTGGTTGACTGCCGACGAAGAAGATGAGTACATAGTTGCTCAGGCTAACTCTAAATTGAACGAAGATGGAACATTTGCAGAAGAAATTGTCATGGGTCGTCACCAAGGTGTTAACCAAGAGTACCCATCACACCTTGTAGATTTCGTGGATGTTTCTCCTAAACAGGTAGTTGCCGTTGCGACAGCATGTATTCCTTTCTTGGAAAACGATGACTCTAACCGTGCCCTCATGGGTGCCAACATGCAACGTCAAGCTGTGCCATTGATTGATCCAAAAGCACCATTTGTTGGTACTGGTATGGAATATCAAGCTGCCCACGATTCAGGTGCTGCAGTTATCGCTAAACATGATGGTAAAGTTGTCTATTCTGATGCCGATAAGGTTGAAGTTCGTCGTGAAGATGGTTCTCTTGACGTCTATACTATTCAAAAATTCCGTCGTTCAAACTCAGGTACTGCGTATAACCAACGTACTTTGGTTAAGGTTGGTGATATTGTCGAAAAAGGAGATTTTATCGCTGATGGTCCATCTATGGAAGGTGGAGAAATGGCCCTCGGTCAAAACCCTATTGTCGCATACATGACATGGGAAGGTTATAACTTCGAGGATGCTGTTATCATGAGTGAACGCCTAGTGAAAGACGATGTTTATACATCTGTTCACTTGGAAGAATTCGAATCAGAAACACGTGATACAAAGCTTGGACCTGAAGAAATCACACGTGAATTGCCAAACGTTAGTGAAGAAGCCCTTAAAGACCTTGACGAAATGGGTATTATCCGTATCGGTGCTGAGGTTAAAGAGGGTGATATTCTTGTTGGTAAGGTAACACCTAAGGGTGAAAAAGACCTTTCTGCTGAAGAACGTCTTCTCCATGCTATCTTTGGTGATAAATCTCGTGAAGTGCGTGATACATCACTCCGTGTACCTCATGGTGGTGATGGTGTCGTTCGTGATGTTAAAATCTTTACACGTGCAAACGGTGATGAATTGCAATCAGGTGTTAACATGCTTGTTCGTGTTTACATCGCTCAAAAACGTAAAATCAAGGTCGGAGATAAGATGGCTGGTCGTCACGGTAACAAAGGGGTTGTTTCTCGTATTGTTCCTGTTGAAGACATGCCTTACCTTCCAGACGGTACACCAGTTGACATCATGTTGAACCCTCTTGGGGTGCCATCACGTATGAACATTGGTCAGGTTATGGAACTTCACCTTGGTATGGCTGCTCGTAACTTGGGTATCTACATCGCAACACCAGTCTTTGATGGGGCAAGCTCAGAAGATCTCTGGGATACTGTTCGTGAAGCTGGTATGGATAGTGATGCTAAGACAATCCTTTACGATGGACGTACAGGAGAACCATTTGATAACCGTGTGTCAGTTGGTGTCATGTACATGATCAAACTTCACCACATGGTAGATGATAAACTTCACGCTCGTTCGGTAGGTCCTTACTCACTCGTTACCCAACAACCTCTTGGTGGTAAAGCACAATTTGGTGGACAACGTTTCGGTGAGATGGAGGTTTGGGCTCTTGAAGCTTATGGTGCTTCAAACATTCTTCAAGAAATCTTGACTTACAAGTCAGATGACGTTAACGGACGTTTGAAAGCCTATGAAGCTATCACTAAAGGAAAACCTATTCCAAAACCAGGTGTACCAGAATCATTCCGAGTACTCGTTAAAGAATTGCAATCACTTGGTCTTGATATGCGTGTTCTTGATGAGGATGACTATGAAGTTGAATTGCGTGATCTTGATGAAGGTGAAGATGATGACGTCATGCACGTTGATGATCTTGAAAAAGCACGTGTACAACAAGCCAAAGAAGCTGCTGAATTAGAAAAAGCTAAAGAAGAAGCTTTAGATAAAACAGAATAAAATAAGCTTTAGAGAGGGAGTTAAATCTCTCTGCTAAGGTAGCTGATAAAGGTGAAAATAGCGCTGCTATTGTCAATAGAACAAAAGAAAGGTAATACTAGTGGTTGACGTAAATCGATTTAAAAGTATGCAAATTACACTAGCTTCACCAACTAAGGTCCGTTCATGGTCTTATGGTGAGGTTAAGAAACCTGAAACAATCAACTACCGTACGCTCAAACCAGAACGTGAAGGTCTGTTCGACGAAGTGATCTTTGGCCCTACTAAAGACTGGGAATGTGCGTGTGGGAAATACAAACGTATCCGTTATAAAGGGATCGTTTGTGACCGCTGTGGTGTTGAAGTAACACGTGCTAAGGTTCGTCGCGAACGTATGGGTCACATCGAGTTGAAAGCACCAGTATCACATATCTGGTACTTCAAGGGAATCCCTTCTCGTATGGGATTGACTTTGGATATGAGTCCTCGTGCACTTGAAGAAGTTATTTACTTCGCAGCTTACGTGGTTATCGATCCAAAGGAAACACCGCTTGAGCCAAAATCTCTCTTGACTGAACGTGAATATCGTGAAAAATTGCAAGAGTATGGTCATGGTTCATTTGTCGCTAAAATGGGTGCAGAAGCTATCCAAGATCTCTTGAAACAAGTAGATTTGGAAGCCGAAATTGCTGAACTCAAAGAAGAGTTGAAGACAGCAACTGGTCAAAAACGTTTTAAAGCAGTTCGTCGTTTGGACGTTCTTGATGCCTTTTACAAGTCTGGTAATAAACCAGAATGGATGGTGCTTAACATATTGCCAGTATTGCCACCAGATCTTCGTCCGATGGTTCAATTGGACGGTGGACGTTTTGCAGCATCTGACTTGAACGACCTCTACCGTCGTGTTATCAACCGTAACAACCGTTTGGCTCGTTTGCTTGAGTTGGGTGCTCCAGGTATCATCGTGCAAAACGAAAAACGTATGTTGCAAGAAGCGGTAGACGCTCTTATTGATAATGGACGTCGTGGTCGTCCAATTACTGGACCAGGTAGTCGTCCACTTAAATCTTTGAGCCACATGCTTAAAGGTAAACAAGGTCGTTTCCGTCAAAACTTGCTTGGTAAACGTGTCGACTTCTCTGGCCGTTCCGTTATTGCCGTTGGTCCAACACTTAAAATGTATCAATGTGGTGTGCCCCGTTTGATGGCCATCGAACTTTTCAAACCATTTGTTATGCGTGAAATCGTTGCGCGTGAATACGCAGGTAACGTGAAAGCTGCTAAACGTATGGTTGAGCGTGGTGATGAACGTATTTGGGATATTCTTGAAGATGTTATCAAGGAACACCCAGTGCTTCTTAACCGCGCACCTACCCTCCACCGTTTGGGTATCCAGGCCTTTGAACCCGTCTTGATTGATGGTAAGGCTCTTCGTCTTCACCCATTGGTATGTGAGGCCTACAATGCCGACTTTGACGGTGACCAAATGGCCATCCACGTTCCATTGTCTGAAGAAGCTCAAGCTGAAGCACGTTTGCTCCTTCTTGCGGCAGAACACATCCTTAACCCTAAAGACGGTAAACCAGTCGTAACACCATCTCAGGACATGGTTCTTGGTAACTATTACTTGACAATGGAAGATGAAGGCCGTGAAGGTGAAGGTATGATCTTCAAGGATATTGATGAGGCAGTTATGGCTTATCATAATGGTTATGTTCACTTGCATAGCCGTGTAGGTATTGCAGTCGACAGCATGCCTGATAAACCTTGGAAAGAAAACCAACTTCACAAAATCTTAGTAACAACTGTTGGTAAGATTCTCTTCAACTCAATCATTCCATCAGAAATTCCATATCTTCAAGAAACAACAAATGAGAACTTGACAGATAGTACACCAGATAAATACTTCCTTGAACCGGGCCAAGATATCCAAACAGTTATCGATAGTTTGAAAATTAATGCGCCATTCAAGAAGAAACATCTTGGTAACATCATTGCTGAAATCTTCAAACGTCTTCGTACAACTGAAACATCAGCTTTCCTTGACCGTTTGAAAGACCTTGGTTACTACTACTCAACACTTGCTGGATTGACAGTGGGTATCGACGATATCCCAGTTATCGATAACAAACAAGAAATTATCGATGCTGCTCACCACCGTGTTGAAGAAATTAACAAAGCTTTCCGTCGTGGTTTGATGACAGAAGATGACCGTTATGTTGCTGTTACAACAACATGGCGTGAAGCGAAAGAAGCACTTGAAAAACGTCTGATTGAGACACAAGATCCTAAGAATCCAATCGTTATGATGATGGACTCAGGAGCTCGTGGTAACATCTCTAACTTCTCTCAACTTGCCGGTATGCGTGGTTTGATGGCTGCTCCTAACGGACGTATCATGGAATTGCCTATCCTTTCAAACTTCCGTGAAGGTTTGAGCGTTTTGGAAATGTTCTTCTCTACTCACGGTGCGCGTAAAGGTATGACCGATACAGCCCTTAAGACTGCCGACTCTGGTTACCTTACTCGTCGTTTGGTTGACGTTGCCCAAGACGTTATCATTCGTGAAGACGATTGTGGAACTGACCGTGGTCTTGTTATTCGTGCCATTACTGATGGTAAAGAAGTAACAGAAACTCTTGAAGAACGTCTTTTTGGTCGTTACACTAAGAAATCTGTTAAACATCCTGAAACTGGCGAAGTTATCGTTGGTCCAGATACTTTGATTACTGAAGATATGGCTGCAGCTATTGTCAATGCTGGTGTTGAAGAAGTAACTATCCGTTCAGTCTTTACATGTAACACTCGTCACGGTGTCTGTCGTCACTGTTACGGTATCAACTTGGCAACAGGTGATGCGGTTGAAGTTGGTGAAGCAGTTGGTACTATCGCTGCCCAATCTATCGGGGAACCAGGTACACAGCTTACCATGCGTACCTTCCACACCGGTGGGGTAGCCTCAAACACCGATATCACACAGGGTCTTCCACGTATCCAGGAAATCTTTGAAGCACGTAACCCTAAAGGGGAAGCGGTTATTACTGAAGTAAAGGGTACTGTTATCGAAATCGAAGAAGATGCTGCGACACGTACTAAGAAAGTCTTCGTTCAAGGTAAGACTGGAATGGGTGAATATGTCGTTCCATTTACAGCTCGTATGAAAGTAGAAGTTGGTGACGAAGTACACCGTGGTGAGGCCTTGACAGAAGGATCAATCCAACCGAAACGTCTCCTTGAAGTACGTGATACCTTGTCAGTTGAAACTTATCTTCTTGCAGAAGTGCAAAAAGTTTACCGTAGCCAAGGGGTAGAAATCGGTGACAAACACGTCGAAGTAATGGTTCGTCAAATGCTTCGTAAAGTACGTGTTATGGATCCAGGTGATACAGATCTCCTTCCAGGTACACTTATGGACATTTCTGACTTCACAGATGCTAACAAGGATATTGTTATCTCTGGTGGTGTTCCTGCAACATCTCGTCCAGTCCTTCTTGGTATTACTAAAGCCTCACTTGAAACAAATTCATTCTTATCAGCGGCTTCCTTCCAAGAAACGACACGTGTGCTTACAGATGCAGCTATCCGTGGTAAGAAAGATCATCTTATTGGTCTTAAAGAAAATGTTATCATTGGTAAGATTATCCCTGCTGGTACAGGTATGGCTCGCTACCGTAACATTGAACCACTTGCAGTTAACGAAGTTGAAGTTATTGAAAACATTGCTGTTGATGAAGCAATTGTGGAATCATCTGAAGACTAAGACTAAAACAAAAGAACTCACAAATGTGGGTTCTTTTTGTATTTATATCATCAAAAACGCTTCTATTCTTGCTATATGTGAAACATAAGACAATAATTTTTATCTTTTCCAGAAAATTTTGTATAATAAGGACACCAAAGATGAAGTGAGAAAGAAAAATGTACCAAGTAGTTGAAATGAAAGGGGATATGGAACCGTGGTGGTTCTTGGAAGGTTGGCAGGAGGATATCATAAGTACTAAGGAATTTGAAAATTTTTACGATGCCCTCAAGTACTATAAAAAACTTTGGTTTGCCATGGAAGAAATCTTGCCAAGTTGCATCAGCCGTAGTAGTGTCATGACTGCTTTTTGGGACCAAGAGGATAAACACTGGTGTGAGGAGTGTGACGAATACTTGCAGGTCTATCGATCGATTGCACTTTTATATGATTGGCAGGAAATTCCTGAGGAAAAACACCGTCCGGGATATGAAAAGCAAAATGACCTTCCAAATCATGCCCATTGTAGAATAAAACGTTAAACAATGCAGAAGCTCGAATTTTTTCGGGCTTCTTTTCATTTTCTTAAACTTTTTACGAATAGGTTTATGAGGAGGTCCTTATGGTAACAGAATTTGCTAAGGAAATGATCAAAAATGCTGATAGTTGTGGGGCTCAAGACATCTATGTCATTCCACGTCAGGATAATTATGAGCTCTATATGCGAGTCGGGCAAGAGAGGAGATTGATTGATGTATATCGGCCTGATTTCATGGCTAGTCTTATTGGTCACTTTAAATTTGTGGCGGGAATGATGGTGGGTGAGAAGCGTAGGAGTCAACTGGGTGCATGTGACTATGATTGTGGTGACGGTCACTTGGTTTCTCTGCGTTTATCAACTGTTGGAGACTATCGAGGTTTGGAGAGCTTGGTTATCCGTATCCTACATTCCGAACGTCGAGAATTAGTGTATTGGAATCAAGGAATCCAGCCTATTAAGGATGCCTTGGATTATAGAGGACTGTATCTCTTTGCGGGTCCCGTAGGTTCTGGGAAGACCACACTTATGCATGAGTTGGTTCAGGAGCGTTTTAAGGGGCAGCAGGTAATTTCGATTGAGGATCCTGTTGAAATCAAACAGGATAATGTCTTGCAACTCCAGGTTAATCAGGTGATTGATATGACCTATGATAGTTTGATTAAGCTATCTCTACGTCACCGTCCAGATGTTTTGATTATTGGGGAGATTCGGGATAAGGAGACTGCCCGGGCAGTTATTAGAGCTAGTCTAACAGGTGTAACTGTTCTTTCAACTATTCATGCTAAGAGTATTGCTGGCGTTTACGAACGTCTCTTGGACCTTGGCGTAGATAAGTCTGAGTTGGATAATGCTCTACAAGGCATTGCCTACATGCGTTTGATCAAGGGGGGAGGTGTGATTGATTTTGCCAGAGAAAATTTCCAAAACCATTCGTCGACCAACTGGAATCAGCAGTTGGAAGGTTTGGTTAAACAAGGATGTCTCACTGAGAGGGATATCCAAGGGGAAAAAATTAAAGATTAGTCAGCAAGTTAAGGTTATCCAGCTCTTCAAACAACTTTTAAAGGCCGGTTTTACCTTAACTGAAATCGTAGCCTTTTTGGAGCGAAGTCACTTGCTGAAAGAAACATCCTTGTCTCTTATGAAAGAGAGTTTAATACGCGGTGATAGGTTGGATCAGATGTTAGCGTTAGTGGGGTTTTCGGACAATATTGTTACTCAGATTTCTCTTGCTGACAAGCACGGTAATCTTCTAGGGAGTCTAACAAAGATTGAAACCTATATGCTTCGTATGACAAAGGTTCGCAAGAAACTCATGGAGGTGGCGACTTATCCCATACTACTTCTGGGTTTTCTGATTCTGATTATGCTAGGACTTAAAAATTATCTTCTACCCCAACTCTTAGAGGGTGATGGTAAGAATAATTGGGCTGTACAGTTGGTTCAAATTTTTCCCCAGCTTTTTTTTGTGAGTTTGTGTGGACTCCTTGTGTTGGGTTTAATTCTCTATCTATGGGTGAAACGACAGTCAGCCCTTGTTTTTTATAGGCGAATGGCCAAAATCCCTTTTATTGGTCAGACAGTAAGGCTTTACACGACCGCCTATTATGCTAGGGAATGGGGAAATTTATTAGGTCAAGGCGTTGATTTGCTAGATTTGGTGGCTCTTATGCAAGAGCAAAAGTCTAAACTCTTCCGTGAGCTGGGAGCCGATTTGGAAGAAGCCCTGATGCTGGGACAGAGTTTTCCTGAACGTATTGCCAGTTATCCGTTTTTTACTAAGGAGCTCTCACTAATTATTGCTTATGGGGAGGCCAATGCGAGGTTGGGCTATGAGTTGGAAGTTTATGCCGAGGAGGTTTGGCAAAACTTCTTTAACCGTCTTAATAAGGCAACAACCTTTGTGCAACCCCTCATTTTTGTTATTGTTGCAGTTGTGATTGTAATGATCTATGTAGCCATGCTATTACCAATGTATCAAAATATGGAAGGAATGATGTCATGAAATTGATGTTAAAAAAATTGAATGCCGTTAAATTACGAGCCTTTACTCTGATTGAAATGCTAGTCGTACTTCTCATTATCAGTATTCTCCTTTTGCTCTTTATTCCTAACTTAAGCAAGCAGAAGGATTCCGTTAAGGAAACTGGAAATGCGGCTGTAGTCAAGGTCGTGGATTCTCAGGCAGAACTTTATGAAATGAAGAATAACAAGACAGCTAGCTTGGCAGCTCTTGTTTCAGAAGGTCAAATTACGCAAAAACAGGCAGATTCATACAATGATTACTATGCGAAACATGGTGGTGAAAGCCGCTCAGTGGCCAATTAGAGCTTTCACCTTGTTGGAGAGCCTGATGACGCTAGCAGTGGTTGTCTTTCTCACTCTGAGTTTGTCAGGCTCAGTCACAGGTATTTTTCAGCAGGTCGAGATTAATCTTTTTTATCTGCGTTTTGAGTACCTATATCGAGATAGTCAGCGCTTGGCATCATCGGAAGGATCTAATGTTGAATTGCAGTTAACTAAGAATAAGGTTAGTAATGGAAGGTCTAGTCTGCTTATTCCTAAAAGTATTCATCTGGATAAGGGGCAGACGCTAGTGTTTGATGCTAAAGGAGGCAACTCTAGCCTCACGAAAATTCGTTTTTCAAGTGATAAGGAGGTGGTGACCTATCTGCTTAACATGGGCAGTGGTAAATATAAAAAGACGATCTCTTAGAGGTTATATTCTTATTGAAAGCCTGATAGCTATGGCTGTTTTAGTACTTGTCAGCAGTCTGATATTGGAACAAATTAATACCAACCGCAGACTAATGGCTGATAATCTCCATCAACAAGAGGTCTTGAGTGTGGCAACAATGGTAGTTCAGACCAAGCAAGACCAGTTAACGCTGAATGGCATAGCGGTGACAGTTAAACGTAGCCAGCAAGGTATCACGGTTTATGAATCGGGAAAGGAGATTATTCATGTATCTAAGCAGTAAGCTGCGTGCCTTTACCCTCTTGGAATGTCTAGTGGCCTTGTTAGTCATTGCTGGCTCAGTTCAAGTTTATCAAGGGTTAACCACTGTACTTGTGAGTAATGTTAAGCGGGTAAGACAACAAGAAAACCAAGACTGGCTTCTATTTGTTCAACAAATGGAGGCAGAATTAGAAGGATGTCAGTTGGTCAAGGTAGAGGGGAACAAACTCTATGTCAAGCAGGATAATCAAGACTTGGCTTTTGGTCTTTCAAGTGCCTCTGATTTTCGAAAAACAAATGCTGATGGTCGAGGCTATCAACCAATGCTTTTCGATGTCAAATCTAGTAAGGTAAGTCAAAAGAACCAGATAGTTACCATCCAAGTGACTCTTAAAAATGGACTACAAAGGAGTTTTATTTATGCTTTTGAAAAAACAGGTTAGGGGAGGCGTTCTTCTCTACGCTCTTTTTATGGCTGGCATTTTTACACTCCTTCTTCAGGTTTATCTGGAACGGGTGGTAGCTAGCTCTAGACAAAACAAAGCGCAAATAGTGGCCAGTCAAAGCCGTCTCATGGCAGAGATGACTATGGCCTTGGTGGATAAGAAAGCAGGTGCTTTTAGTTTTTCTCAGGGGACTACGACTTACGAGATTAAGGGTAAGCAAGTGATTGTCAGAGTTGCCAGTAAAGGCCAAATCAAGACCTATCGTTATGTGAAGAAACAAGAGCAGAGATAGAAATTCTCTTTCCTTTTTGATATGATAGAGGAACGGAGGAAATCATGAATTTTGAAGCAATTGAGACAGCTTTTGAGCTGTTGTTAGAAAATGTCCAAACTATTGAAAATGATCTTGGAACCCATGCTTACGATGCACTTATTGAGCAAAATTCCTATTATTTGGGGGCTGAGGTTGCTAATGAGCTCATCATCAAAAACAACGAGAAAATACGGGCGCTTAATCTAAGTAAAGAGGAGTGGCGTCGTGCTTTTCAGTTTTTGTTTATCAAACTAGGGCAATTGGAAGCTTTACAAGCCAATCACCAATTTACACCAGATGCTATCGGATTTATCATTCTGTACTTGCTCGAAGGTTTGACCCAGGAAAAACAATTAGATATCTTGGAGATTGGTTCGGGAACAGGAAACTTGGCTGAAACTCTTCTAAATAATAGTCAGAAAACCCTTAATTATATGGGGATGGAAGTTGATGATCTTCTTATCGATTTGTCAGCTAGTATTGCTGAGGTGGTGAATTCAGTAGCGGTTTATATCCAAGAGGATGCTGTTCGACCACATATTCTCAAAGAGAGCAACGTTATTATCAGCGATTTACCTATAGGTTACTACCCTAATGATGAGATTGCGAGTCGTTTCAAGGTGGCAGCAACTGGCGAACACACTTATGCCCATCATCTTCTTATGGAGCAATCGCTTAAGTATTTGAAGAAAGACGGTATTGCTATTTTTTTGGCACCAACCAATCTTTTGACAAGCCCTCAAAGTGATCTGCTTAAGAAGTGGTTATCAGGATATGCTGATATTATTGCTGTTATTACTCTTCCAGAAGCAGCTTTTGGCAATAAACATAACATGAAGTCTATCTTTGTGCTAAAAAAACAAACTAAAGATGCTCCTGAGACCTTCGTTTACCCACTTAGCGATTTGCAAAATCCAAGGGTCCTCAAGGATTTTACAGAGAATTTCCAAAAATGGAAATCAGATAATTCCATTTTCTAGTAAAACATGATAGAATAGGTATGTATTATTGAAAGCGTTTTATAAAGAGGTGCTTATGACAAAAACAATAGCAATCAATGCAGGAAGTTCAAGCTTGAAATGGCAATTATATGAAATGCCAGAAGAAGTTGTTCTTGCTAAGGGTTTGATTGAACGTATTGGCTTGAGAGATTCTGTTTCAACAGTAAAATTTGCTGACCGTTCTGAATCGCAAACCTTAGATATTGCTGACCATGTTCAAGCGGTAAAAATCTTGCTTGATGACTTGATTCGTTTCGATATTATCAAGAGCTATGATGAAATTACAGGTGTTGGTCACCGTGTGGTTGCTGGTGGAGAATATTTCAAAGAATCAAGCTTGGTGGATGAATATGCCTTGGCTAAGATTGAAGAATTGTCAGCCTTGGCACCGTTACACAATCCAGGTGCAGCTTCAGGGATTCGTGCCTTCAAGGAACTTCTACCAGATATTACAAGCGTTGCTGTTTTTGATACAGCTTTTCATACATCTATGCCAGAAGTGGCTTACCGTTACCCAGTTCCTAACCGTTATTATACAGACTATCAAGTTCGTAAATACGGAGCACACGGAACTAGCCACCAATATGTTTCTCAAGAAGCAGCTAAGCTACTAGGAAAACCTATTGAAGAAACGAAGATTATCACAGCCCATGTGGGAAATGGTGTTTCAATTACTGCCGTTGATGGTGGTAAATCGGTAGATACTTCAATGGGATTGACACCACTTGGCGGAGTTATGATGGGAACACGTACTGGGGATCTCGACCCTGCGATTATTCCATTCATTATTGACCGTGAGCCTGACATGGCCGATGCTGAACGTATACGTCATGTCTTTAACAAGGAATCAGGTCTTCTTGGTATTTCTGAAAAATCAAGCGATATGCGTGATATCATTGCTGGTAAAGAGGCTGGTGATGAAAAATGTACGTTGGCCTATGATCTTTATGTGGATCGTTTGCGTAAATACATCGCTCAATACTTTGGTGTCATGAATGGAGCGGATGCTATCGTCTTTACAGCGGGTATCGGTGAAAATTCTGCGGATGTTCGCGCTTCAGTTTTGGATGGTCTCACTTGGTTTGGTATTGAAGTGGATCCTGAAAAGAATTTTTTCGGACATGTTGGCGATATTACAACAGCAGATTCAGCTGTTAAAGTGTTTGTTATTCCAACGGATGAAGAATTGGTGATTGCGCGTGATGTTGAGCGCCTTAAAACTAAATAAGTTATCAAAAATTTGATAAGATCAGAAAAGTTGGCTGAGCAATTGGCCAGCTTTTTTGAATGCTTTGAAAGAATCATTCAACTATTTCTGTCTGTGGTCATTGAAAAGCTAAAGAAAATTTCGCAAAAAATGTAAAAAAGAGTTTACAAAATATGTAAAGTAAACTATACCATAAATGTAAAGCAAATTTGACAAAAAAGGAAAAGAGCCGAAATATTTGAGAAGAAACGATAGAGTTGAGATATCATATGGAAACAAAGATTCAGGAACTTCGCAAGGCTAATAAGATTAGTCAGGCAGAATTAGCAGATGAGATGGGAGTCACGAGGCAGACCATCATTTCACTCGAAAAAGGGCGCTATAATGTGTCGTTGGAACTAGCTTTTAAAATTGCTAGGTATTTTGGAAAGACTATTGAAGAAGTCTTTATTTTTGAAGAAGATTAAGGAGTAAAGATATGTTTAAACAAGTAATGAAGAAAATTGGCGTTTTTTTTTAGCGCTCACTCTACTAATCTTAGATTTAACACTATTAGGTGCTTTCCCGCTACTTACTCAGGATGGTAAGTTTTCACTTGTGGAGCAAATAGGTTACGGTGTTTGGGCATTAGGGAGTTTGGCTATTTTTATCGTGATTGCTTATGGATTTAAACTCTTATCGCTTAAAGAGATTAATTGGAGACGTCTCGTTGCGATTGCTTCTCTTAATCCTCGTCATCTTTTTCCTAGGTGATCTTCTAGGGTATTTTGTTGGTCAGTTAACACATAATGCAGCTATGGAAAATCAAGATGCTTTAAATAAGATGTTTATTCACGTACCAACCTATCTTCAGTTTGCAGTAGTAGGTTTTATCATTCCTATTATGGAAGAAATCATTTTTAGGGGACTCTTAGCCAAGGTGCTCTTTGGAAAATACTTTAAGATGGGTCTTGTTATTTCCAGTCTTCTCTTTATGGCTGGGCATTCAGCATCTACGCCTCAGACAATTGTCATCTATGGTATTATGTCAGTTGGTCTTGCCATAACATATTATAAGACTGAGCGTATCGAGTACAGTATGGGTGTCCATATCTTAAACAACAGTATAAGTGTCCTACTTAGCCTTTTTGTTTAAGGTGAATGTTTAAAGTTATCATTGAAAAATTTTATATTGCTCTTTTAAAGGATAATGAAGGGAGTATCAAGATATGTTATTAAAAACGTTAGGAAAGAAAAAAACAGAATCAGAGTATGAAAAATACATAGCTCGAGTAGCATGTTCTTTCTTTTCTTTGGGTATTTTGGGATTATTTATTGTTCGCTCTAACAGTCTTAGTGATTATGCGTTAGGATTAGTAATGGGAGTTACCATTGGGAGTTATGCCCTGTCGATTTATTATTTTGCAGCGCTTAGGCATTCGAAACGTCTTCATCAGATGTACATTGCTGCCTACGATGAGCGAAATAAACAGATTTTGCAGGTGACAGCAGTTGCAACACTGGTTCTGGAGTTTTTGCTTATCTTTGCTTTGATTGCCCTATATGCCTTTGCTAATATTCAGTTGCCCTATGTTACAGTCCTATCTATCTTGCTCTATGGCTTGGTTCTGGGATTTGCTCTTATTCGTCTGATTCTATCTAAAATAAGATAAGATTCCTGAATTATACCTCTATTTTCATGGTGTCTTGTCAAAATAGTAGATTTGTATTATAATAAAAGTACAAAATATAAAAATAAAAAGAGGTAGCTTACTGTGAACAAAGAGTCCATTTTAAAACGTTTTCTTTATTTTTTACTGGCTTTCCTAATTTTGTGTATTGAACAAGCTCCAACCATATTTGTTCGTGTTAAAGACGTGAGGGCAGTGAGTCTCCTAATTTTGGTTATGCTACTCATTAGTGCAGGAGCTCTTTTCTTAGGAAAACGCATGGGTCTTCTTGAGGGGTTCAAGACACTGTCTTCCTTAAAAGCATGGGGTATGATTGGCTTGACCTACCTAGGTATTTACATTGTTACTAGGATTGGTGCAATGGTCATGATGTGGGAAGGTGTTAGTAATAGCACCAATCAGGAAATCATAGAAAATGCCCATATGAATCCCTTTGTTCTCATAACAGTTACAGTGATTATGGCACCGATTGTGGAAGAGTTGATTTTTAGAGGGCTCCTCATGGGACGAGTCTTTAATTCAGATTCTATTGTTGGCTTGATTTTGAGTAGCTTACTCTTTGGCCTTGTTCATATGCCTAATAGTATAGGTGTCTGGATTATATATGCAGGTATGGGGTTTACCCTTGGGACAGTATATCGTAAGTTTCAAAAGTTAGAGTACTGTATCATGGCCCATATGATTAACAATAGTATTGCAGTTTCAATGATGTTACTTTTGCAATTGTTAGCGCCCTATATCAAATAAAGCTCGGAATTTTCCGAGCTTTATTTTTACTATAGTTTTTTGGCTTTGGCAATGGTTGTATCAATACTTGAAGCCACACTATGGGTGAGACCTGTACGCTCAAGGTCCATGAGACCGGCGATAGTGGTCCCACCAGGGCTACATACCTTGTCAATAAGATCATGTGGACTATCGCTACCTAGACTGAGATTTTCAGCAGTAGCTAGAACTGTCTGTGTGGCAATGGTCAGAGCAACTTGCTTACTTAGGCCATTTTTGACGCCAGCCTTAGCCAGAGCCTCGATAAAGAGGGCGATATAGGCCGGACTAGAGCCAGCTAGAGCAGTAAAGGTATCGAAGTCCTTCTCAGCCAATTCAACAGTAGTTCCAAAACTATCTGTGATTTCCTTGGCAATTACCAAAAGGTCCTCAGATACCTTATCATTGGTACAAAGACCAGTAGTGCTCTTAAGAATTTGAGCATTAAGGTTAGGCATGATACGAATAAGAGGTAGGTCTGCACTTGTGAGTGAAGCTAGGCGTTCCAAGGTCACTCCAGCAGCCATACTCATGATAGGTTGATGGAAGTTGAGGTCAGTTAGCACCTTATCAAACATTTGAGGTTTAATACCAAGGATGATCAGATCAGCATTTTCTACTAATTCTTGATGGGAAGCAGCAGCTTCAACCTCTAGTTCCTCTGCAATTTGGCGCGAACGAGCCAAAGAAGACCCTGAAATAATGATACGATGTGAGCTTTTATTTAGGCCGTTGATAATAGCTGTTGCCATTTTTCCGACACCGATAAAACCGATAATCATGGGTTACTCCTTATCTTAGTAGTTCTTAATCAAATCTACTGTTGAGCGATCCAACTTCTTAACAATAGCTTGTAAAAAGGCTTGTGCTTCTAGGAAGTCATCCATAGCATATAGGGTTTGGTGCGAGTGAATGTAACGGGCACAAACACCAATAGTTGTTGATGGTACTCCAGAATTTTGCAAGTGAGCGGCACCAGCATCTGTCCCCCCTGCAGCGCAGTAGTATTGGTATTTGATACCAGCTTCTTCAGCAGTAGTTAAAAGGAAATCCTTCATATTTGGCAACATGATGTGACCTGGATCGAAGAAACGAATAAGGGTACCATCACCTACCTTACCTTGATTACCATAGATGTCACCTGCAGGGGAGCAGTCCACTGCAAAGAAAACTTCAGGATCAAATTTAGTGGTAGAAACATGGGCACCACGTAAACCAACTTCTTCTTGAACGTTGGCACCAGCAATTAGAGTATTATTGAGTTCTTGATCTTTAACATTTTCCAAGAGTTCACGAATCATGAGAACACCATAACGGTTGTCCCAAGCTTTAGAGATCACATTTTTTTGATTAGCTGTTAGAATCGTTTCTGATTCAGGAATAATGACGTCACCCGGGAAAACACCGTAGGTATTAGCTTCTTCTTGGTTGGCAAAACCAGCATCAAAGACGATATCAGAGACACCAGGAAGACTTGAAGTCCCACTGCTGCCACGCAAGAAATGAGGTGGGACTGAACCTGAGATGACAGGATAGATACGGCCGTCACGAGTGTGTAGGGTAAAGCGTTGAGAACTGACAACCAGTGGGTTCCAACCCCCAAGCTCTACTACACGGAAAGTCCCGTCTGCCTTGATTTCTTTAATCATAAACCCAACTTCATCCATGTGGGCAGCCACGAGCACCTTAGGGGCATTTTCCGTTTGACTATGCTTGATACCGAAAATACCACCAAGACCATCTGTTTGCACCTCGTCTACGAGCGGTGTGATAGTTTTACGAAGGTAGTCACGTACAGGTGTCTCAAAGCCCACAGCTGCCTTGAGTTCGGTTACTTCTTTAATTTTGTTAAATAGGGTAGTCATAAAATCCTCCTTGAGTAGTACTTGCTACTATTTTAGCACGATTCTCAAGAGATAGGTAGCCTCTCCCCATTCCTCTAAAATTATGGTAAAATGTTTCTTATGAAACGTAAAACATTGGCCTTGTTTGCTGGAGGCGTAGGAGCTTTAGGTCTCTTGGCAATGACAGAGAAGTATAGACAGTCACGCGTAGAAATGAAGAAAGCTGCATTAATCCAAGATATTAGACAAGAATTATCACATCTTGGCCCCATCGCAGTTCTTTATACGAATCCTACGGATAAAGAAAATCCTGGGCTCACAGGAGGTATCGTCTTAGAGGATGGACGTGTCTATAGCTTTGTTTATGCAGAGGACAAGCTGACCTATGAGGAGGAACAAGCATGATTATTCCTAAGAATCTTGAAGAACTGGCGAGCTATGTTGATAGTGATCAAAAAGTGGTCTTCTTTTTTACTGCCGATTGGTGTCCGGACTGCCAGTTCATCTACCCCGTTATGCCTGAAATTGAAGCCAGCCATCCAGATATGACCTTTGTGCGTGTTAACCGTGATGATTATATGGCTTTAGCACAAACGTGGAATATTTTTGGTATCCCAAGTTTTGTCGTGACTCAGAATGGTCAGGAATTGGGTCGTTTGGTCAATAAAGCTCGTAAAACCAAAGAAGAAATCACTGCCTTTTTGGAAACACTATAAGGAGAATCCATGATTTTTGCATACAATAAAGAACAAGTTGGCGACGTTTTGTTAGTTATCTTGGAGGATACTAAGGACATTAAACGTAGCGTAGAACGTAAAGGTAAGGTGGCTCGTGTCACAGCTGATGAAACAGGTAAGACTCTTGCTTGGAACATTTTTGAAGCATCAAGCCTCATTGATATCGAAGGAAATGGTCAAGTTTTCTTGTCTGACCAAGATGTAGCTATCTTAAATGAGGAATTGGCTAAAGAGGGCTTTGAAGAGCGTTTGGAAAATACGCAAGGTCCAGTCTTTGTGGTTGGACAAATTGATGAAATGGTTCCACATCCAGACAGTGACCACCTTAACATCTGTCAAGTGAACATCGGTGATAAGAAGGTCCAAATCGTTGCAGGAGCACCAAACGCATCCCCTGGTCTTAAAACTATCGTAGCTCTCCCTGGTGCTATGATGCCTAGCGGGGCTCTTATCTTCCCAGGAAAACTTCGTGGTGAAGATAGCTATGGAATGATGTGTTCCCCACGTGAGTTGGCCCTTCCGAATGCCCCGCAAAAACGTGGGATTATTGAACTTGATGATTCAGCAGTAGTCGGCGAGGCTTTTGATCCAGCTAAACACTGGAAAAGGTAAGTAAGAGAAGAAGCGGTAATAATCCGCTTTTTTTGTTTGCCATAAAGAAAGTTTATGGCTAACCATAAAAAAGAAAGATTATACAAGTTATAATATTTTTTTTATAATGTATTCAATATTTACTTTAGGAGGTACTTATGCTTACGACTGCTCTTTCTGGTGGGATCATTGGTCTGATATTTGGATTCGTTTTGCAACGAACTCGTTTTTGTATGACGGGTGGTTTTCGAGACATGTATATTGCACGTAATAATACCTTATTTTACGCTTTCCTTATTGCAATCACAGTAGAAAGTATAGGAGTGCTTTTCCTGATTAAATTAGGTATTGTTGGAAATCCCTATGAAGAATTTTCCGTGTTAGGAGCTATTGTGGGTTCCTATCTATTTGGAATTGGAATTGTTCTTGCGGGGGGATGCGCCACAGGAACGTGGTATCGTGCAGGTGAAGGACTCTTAGGTAGCTGGGTTGCACTATTTTTTTATATGACAAGTGCAGCAGCTATGAAATCAGGATTCCTTGTACCTTTGAATCAATCAATAGCTAAGCGATGGGTGATTAACGATGATTTAGCGAGTCAATTAGGAATTCCGGTTTGGTATTTTCTTGTTTTCTTAGTAGCTATAACAAGTTTTGTTGTCATTCGAGAGTTACGTAAGCCCAGACGTCAGATTGCTTCGCTTCCATCAAAATATAAGGGAGTGAGACACTACCTATTTGAGAAAACTTACCATAAATATTTTGCAGGACTTCTAATTGGTCTTGTTGCTTTAATTGCTTGGCCAGCTAGTCAGCTGACTGGTCGTGTTGGAGGGTTAGGGATTACAACACCATCGGCACATCTAATTAGTTATATTATTACAGGCGATAGTAAGCAACTTGGTTGGGGTGTTTTTCTTGTATTAGGTATTTTTATCGGTTCCTTTCTTGCTGCAAAGGGATCTCAAGAGTTTCGCTGGCGTTTGCCAGACTTGCCAACCATCGCTAAAAGCACACTAGGAGGTATTTTTATGGGAATCGGTGCTTCTTGGGCTGGTGGCTGTACAATTGGTAATGGTTTAACAGCTACAGCAATTTTTTCTAGTAAGGGATGGATTGCTTTGCCAGTGACTATTTTAGGTGTTTGGACGGCTTCCTATATTATCTTTGTAAAACCAAACAAAAATTAAGAGGAGAATATGATATGACTTTGGTAAAACTTGAAACTGGTGGACTGGTATGCCCATTTCCGTTGATTGATGCGAAGAAGAAAATGGCTGAATTAGCTGTTGGAGATGAGTTGTTGATTGCTTTCGATTGTACGCAAGCAACGGAAAGTATTCCAAACTGGGCTTCAGACAATGATTATCCTGTAACTCGCTTTGACCAAGTCGGTCCTGCTTCTTGGGAAATTGTGGTTCAAAAACGTTGAGTTAGCTAAGCGAGTCGATAAAATTTAAAGGTCAGTTTTGGTAATGAAAATATCCTATGGAGTACTATTTCTAGAAAAATAATAACCTTCGAGTGGTAGAGAGACTCGAGTATTAGAAAGGATCCTCCCGAAAAAATTTGTAAAACTATTGAAAATAAACCACTTTTTTATTGCCTCTTACGAATAGATAGGTGGAGGTAAAAAAATGTATAACAAAGTAATTTTAATTGGACGTTTGACAGCAACACCTGAAATGGTTAAGACTGCTAGTGACAGGTCTTTTACACGTGTCACAGTTGCGGTTAATCGTCGCTATAAGACGCAAAATGGTGAGCGTGAGGCTGATTTTATCACAGTAGTGGTTTGGGGCCGTTTAGCTGAGACATTGGCATCTTATGCTAGCAAGGGAAGTTTAATTTCTCTTGATGGTGAGCTTCGTACCCGTAAGTACGATAAGGATGGCCAAACCCATTACGTTACTGAGGTGCTTTGTTCCTCTTTCCAACTTCTGGAGAGTCGTGCTCAGCGTGCTGTTAGGGAAAATAATCCTGATAATGACTTGGCTGACCTGATTTTAGAAGAAGAGCTTCCCTTTTAGTTTATCCTTTGTCTAGCTATCTAGGTCTCCTATCTTTGAAGTCACCTCTCCAAAAAAAATCATTATCTTATTCCATACCTTGTTTTGAAGAATTGTTGGAGATAAAACATTAAACACCTGTTAGACTAATAAACAGTAAAATTAGATAAGACTTAGGATGATAGGAGTTTAAAAGTATAGATAGAGTAGAGAAAGTTATTCGAAAAACCTTAAAATGCAGATATAACATGGTTTTTTGCTATTTGGTTAATTAGCCAAAATAGTGTACACAATTAACAGTTCTTTCTCATTTATGTCATTGTTTTATTACCAATTTTTAAATTAAATGATAGAGGTTTCGTGATAAACTATAGGTGGGTAAGGAAAAGCTATAAAAGTTACTTTTATAGTAGGCATTATTTGTTTGGAAGGAAAGTATGAAATATCACAACTATAATACTATGCTTGCAATTGTTTGAGACAGTTACATTTTAGTTTATTGTTGTGAGGCTTATAGGTCGATTCAATGATTTCACAGACAATTGACTGTGACACTCCGACTGACATATAAATTAGGATGTTAAGTGGTCGTTGACTTTTCGTCTAGCCTTGGGAGAACACATTGGTGTGATTTCTAAGACTCACCAAACTATTGTGTTTGAAGCTAGGATGATTCGTCTTAGCTTTTTTTTGTACCCTTTAGAAAGGGAATGTTTTTCTTATGCTATAATAGAAGGACTAAGCGAGACGCCATCTCGTAAATCTTGGAACAGGAGTAAGACTAATGCTTGACTATAGCCAAGAAGAGAAAGAGATTTTTATGTCTGAGGCTCTTAAGGAGGCTCAAAAATCTCTAGATAAAGCAGAAATTCCAATTGGTTGTGTTATTGTTAAGGATAGAGAAATCGTTGGTCGTGGGCATAATGCGCGTGAGGAGCTCAACCAAGCTATTATGCATGCGGAGGTCATGGCCATTCAAGAGGCCAATAGGACAGTGGGCAACTGGCGTTTGTTAGACTGCACCCTTTTTGTGACTATTGAACCCTGTGTCATGTGTAGTGGAGCCATTGGTCTGGCGCGTATTCCCAAAGTTATCTATGGAGCATGTAATCAAAAATTTGGTGGTGCAGGTAGCCTTTATGATATCTTAAGAGATGAGCGTCTCAATCATCGCGTAGAAGTTGAGACTGGTGTCATGGAGGCGGACTGTGCTAAGATTATGCAAGACTTTTTCCGCCAGAGCCGCGAACGCAAAAAAGAAGCCAAACGATTGGCTAAATTAGAAGTCGTGCAAGATATGTAAAGACAAAATGCAAGCCAAAAGAGCTTGCATTTTTCAATAGGAGATTAGAGGGAGTCTTGTTTTTTTGAAGGATCTTTAAGTCACTCTTCCTTAGTCTTATGTTTTTCTTGTTCTCTTGTCAAAAGAAAAATAGGCATGAAGAGTATAAGTGTCCAAAAAGCTGACTTCAAATTAGTGTCAATAATTGGTGTTCCTAATCGTTCATGAAAGATTAGGTTGATTAGGAGTATGAGAAATAGGCTACTGATAATTCCAGCTAAAGCGATTTTTACGAGTAAATAGTTGTTCATTTTAGGGAATTGATTAGCAGTAGTACCATTTGTTTGATTTCTTGTAAGCTTCATAAGTTATCATTCTCAAAATCTTGGAGATGTCAGTTGAAGTTAAGTTCTTTTATTAGTGTTTGAGATTGCAGAAAGATTTACCCGCAGCATAGCTTAGATCATAAGTCAGTTTTGCGCCAGCAATTCCTACTGAAATAGCAGCCCAAGGAACTGTACCACCTGATACGATTTCGAGTTCTTGAGTAGTCATTTTCTTACGGTTGTTGATTGTTTCAGTCATTGTTCTTATTGTCCTTTCTTCTTATCGAGCAGTATCCATTCAATAAAGTCAGTTATGTCACTAGCTTTTGGTGCTTTCCTCAAGCTGCGGATTTATTATAAGGTGAAGAGAAATAAAAAAGTAGTGACATTTCTGATACTATGGCATTGCTAGGGTTTATCAAAGTTTATACTGATGAAAGAAAATAATGAGCTTCGATGAGGGATAATCCTATCTAGTCTTGTCTTAAGTTTCCTACTTGCAATCACTTCGATTTATGGTATAATATTTCTCGGAGCAACATCTGTGCGTGAAGCGGGTCAGGGGAGGAATCCAGCAGCCCTAAGCGATTTCAGGTGTGTGCTCTTTTTTTGTGTCGAGGAGGATTTATGGCCAATTTTAGTGTTTTTAAAAATCAAGAAAGCCTTTTTGCTTGTCCTATTTGTCAGGCTTCAATGCATTTGGACCAGTCTAGCTTGGTTTGTCAGAATAGGCATACCTTTAATATCGCCAAGCAGGGCTTTGTCAATTTTTTGAGACAGAACAAGGGAGATAAACACTATGATATGGCTTCTTTTGAAAATAGGAGTCAGATTCTTGCGGCAGGCTACTATGATTCCATCCTGGAGGTGATTTCCGAGCGTTTGCGTGACCTTCCTAGACATTCGCATGTTCTAGATGTTGCCTGTGGTGAGGGCTATTACAGCCGTCAGTTGGCTTTAGCATTTGACAAAGATTTCATGGCCTTTGATTTGTCTAAGGACTCCATCCTTCTTGCGGCTCGTCAAAATCCTCAGAAAAATGTGGCATGGTTCGTTGGTGATTTGGCTAAACTGCCCTTGCGTGAGCACAGTATAGACCTGATTTTAGATATCTTTTCACCAGCTAATTATCAAGAATTTGGACGACTTTTGACTGATCAGGGGTTGATTTTCAAGGTTATTCCTCATGAAGATCATCTTAAAGAGTTTCGCCAACTATTACCGGAGGTGCATGCTTACTCTAATCAGGATGTTGTGGAACATTTCCAGGAATCCTGTGAACTTTTGGAGCGTGTGACTATTGTCAGGACTTGGTCTATGCCACCAGAACATGTTCAAACATTTGCAGAGATGACACCTCTTTTCTTCCATGTTGATAAGAACGGTTTAAATTTGTCCTCGGTGACGCAATTGACAGTTGCAGGAGAGTTACTGATTGGTCGTATTAAAAATGATAAGTAATCCTAACGGTTGTTGGGATTTTTTTGATGGGAAAATTTCTTGGTTAGTTTGTTTGATTTTCTTAAAAGATATATGATAAAGAATAAGAAATCTTGAGTAATGAGTAAAAAGGCTTTGATGAATAACGTTTATAAGAATTACATTTTTGATTTTTATGGAACCTTGGTTGATATCCTAACCGATGAGAAAGATCCTGCGTTATGGGATAAATTAGCCCAACTTTACCAAGCTTATGGGGCGAATTATAAGGGTGAAGGTCTTAGAAAATCTTATGCTAAGCGTGTGGCACTGGCTCGTGAGGAGTTAATAGAGCTTAAAGGAGTTGCGTATCCAGAAGTTGACTTAGCTCACATTTTCAACCAGCTTTATGTAGATGGTCGACCTCAGTCTAGTTGCCTTCATCAGCTAGAGGATTGGGGCCAATTGATAGCTATAGTCTTTCGCGTCTTATCTCGTGTAAGCGCTTATTAGTTTATCCGCATACCAAGGAGGTTTTGACCTTTCTAAAAGATCAGGGATGCCATCTTTATCTCTTATCTAATGCTCAAGCAGCCTTTACGAACGCCGAGATTGACCTAATGGAGTTAAGATCTTGTTTTGATACCATTTATTTGTCTTCTGATGCGGGTATCTGTAAGCCTCAACCAGAATTTTTGAAGCAAGCTCTAGATGACTATGGGTTGAACCCATCTGAGACTGTCATGGTGGGAAATGACTTGACGACGGATATTGCTGTAGCTAAAGCGGTTGGAATTGATGGAATCTTGTTGAATACTTTCCCTTATTCTCGTCAAGAGCTGGAGACATCCCCAATCAAGCCAGACCGAGTGATTACAGATATAGAGGATCTAAAGACAGTTTTTACATAAAAATACATTCGATTCGGCAAAAGTAAAGACAATTATCAGAATTTTTGGTATAATAATTCCTAACTTTATGTGAATGGAGAATCTCATGACTGCACAAAAAATGTCTGCACAAGAAATTATTGCTTTTATCGGTAATGCAGAAAAGAAAACAAATGTTAAAGTAACTTTTGAAGGGGAATTGGCAACTGCTGTTCCAAGTTCTGTCACTAAGCTTGGTAATGTTCTTTTCGGTGACTGGAAAGATATCGAGCCACTTCTTGCAAATTTGACGGAAAATAAGGATTATGTTGTGGAACAAGATGGCCGCAACTCAGCTGTTCCATTGCTTGATAAGCGTCACCTTAATGCCCGTATCGAGCCAGGTGCCATTATACGTGACCAAGTAACGATTGAAGACAATGCCGTCGTTATGATGGGGGCTGTAATCAATATCGGAGCGGAAATCGGTGCAGGTACTATGATTGATATGGGTGCTATCCTTGGTGGTCGTGCTACTGTTGGTAAAAACAGCCACATTGGTGCGGGTGCAGTCCTTGCTGGCGTGATTGAACCAGCTTCAGCAGAGCCAGTACGTATCGGTGATAATGTGCTTGTTGGTGCTAATGCTGTTGTGATTGAAGGTGTTCAAGTAGGTAACGGTTCAGTCGTTGCCGCTGGCGCTATCGTTACTCAAGATGTCCCTGAAAATGTGGTTGTAGCAGGTGTTCCAGCTCGCATCATCAAGGAAATCGATGAAAAAACACAACAAAAAACAGCACTCGAAGACGCTTTGCGTAACTTGTAATATATTGATAGTAGAGGCCCGTAAGGCCTCTATTTCTAGATTCTCTATAAAATAAATATAAATAAAAAGGACAAAAACATGACACTTGATTTAATCAAAATCAGACGAGACCTTCACCAAATTCCCGAAATTGGTTTGGAAGAATTTAAAACGCAAGCTTATCTCTTAGAGCGTATTGCTGAAATGACTGAAGGTAAGGACTTTGTGGAGCAACGTACTTGGCGTACAGGAATCCTTGTTTTTCTTCATGGTTCTGCGCCTGAGAAAACTATTGGTTGGCGTACAGATATTGATGGTCTACCAATTGTAGAGGAAACAGGTCTTGACTTTAAATCTATTCATGAAGGTCGTATGCATGCTTGTGGTCACGATATTCATATGACAACAGCGCTTGGTCTCTTGGACCAGATGCTTCAAGTACAGCCTAAAAATAACATGCTCTTCCTTTTCCAGCCAGCTGAAGAAAATGAAGCTGGTGGTATGCTTATGTATGAGGATGGTGCCTTTGGAGATTGGTTGCCAGATGAGTTCTATGGGCTCCACGTCCGTCCAGATTTTAAGGTAGGAGATATTGCTACAAATACGAATACCCTTTTTGCAGGAACTTGTGAAGTACTCGTTACTTTCAAAGGTAAGGGAGGTCATGCCGCCTTTCCACACGAGGCCAATGACGCTCTTGTAGCAGCTTCTTACTTTATTACACAGGTACAAACTATTGTTAGTCGTAATGTTGATCCTATCCAAGGAGGCGTAGTTACCTTTGGTTCTTTCCATGCAGGAACGACCAACAATGTTATCGCTGAAACAGCAGAGGTCTATGGTACTATTCGTACTCTTACTCAGGAAATGAGTCTCCTCATCCAGAAGCGCGTTCGCCAGATTGCAGAAGGCGTAGCAGCTAGCTTCGGTATGGAAGTGGATATCATGTTGAAACAAGGTGGTTATCTCCCTGTGGAAAATAATCCAGCCTTGGCTAAAGAGTTGATGGCCTTCTTTGATGCTAGTCCAGCGGTGAACTTGATTGATTGTTTGCCAGCTATGACGGGCGAGGATTTTGGTTATTTGCTTAGTAAGGTTCCTGGTGTCATGTTCTGGTTGGGGATTGATACGCCATATGCACTTCACCATCCTAAGATGAGTCCAAACGAAGAAGCTCTTGCTTTTGCAGTGAGTGAAATTGGTAAGTTCCTTAAATACAAGGCAGAGGATTAATGATAGTTGACAAAGCTAAAAAAACTACCAAATCTGATTTTTGGTAGCTTTTTTGATATGATAAACCTATGAAAAATAAACTTAGAAAAACGGTCTTGTCTCAGTTGACTTCACAAGAACCTGAGACTAAGGCTGAGATAGATAAAAATCTTTTGGAGAAATTGATTGCCTTACCTGCTTATAAAGATGCCCAGGTGATTGCGACCTATCTGGCTTTTCCGCATGAATATGATACCAGTCTCTTAATCAAGCAGGCCTTAAAGGATGGTAAGCGTCTTTTGATTCCCAAAACCTATAAACAAGGTCAAATGATTTTTGTGGATTACGATCCAGATAATCTTGTTGCAACCTCTTTCGGCTTGATGGAACCTGCCTCTGATTTGGCAGTGGAAAAATCAGAGATTGATTTGATTCATGTGCCGGGAGTAGTTTTCAATGCTGAAGGCTATCGTATTGGTTACGGAGCAGGTTACTATGATTGCTATTTGTCTGATTTTGAGGGGGAGACAGTTAGCACGGTTTATCCCTGTCAGGAAATGGATTTTATTCCATATAGCCATGACATCGCCGTTAGGGAGGTTATTACATGCAAGTAAATGAATGGAAGAAATACCCTGCAACCTATCTATTATTGGGGCTCACGACGCTGACTTTTATCTGTCAATATCTTTTAAATAGCTTTCAAGCGACGTCACCTCTTAGTCTCTTTAAGATGGGAGCTATGTTTGGGACCTTCGTTCAATACAATCCCTTAGAACTTTGGCGTCTTATAACACCTATTTTTGTCCATATAGGTGTCGAGCATTTTCTTTTCAATATGCTTACCCTTTATTTTATGGGGAGGATGGCTGAACAGATTTTTGGTACTCTACGTTTTCTAGGGCTTTATTTACTAGCTGGTGTTATGGGAAACGCCTTTACCTTGCTTTTTACACCTAATGTTATTGCAGCTGGTGCTTCGACCTCCTTGTTTGGCCTATTTGCGGCTATTGTGATTCTTGGTTATTATAGTCACAGTCCCTTACTCAATCAGTTGGGCCGTAATTATTTGGCTTTGATTGTTATTAACTTAATCTTCAACCTATTTACACCTAGTGTTGGGATTACAGGTCATCTCGGTGGTTTAGTTGGAGGTGCTCTGGCAGCTATCTTTTTGGCCAATAAGGTTGAAAGTCGCCTATTTAGTAAGGGGTGGCGCTTCACTTCCTTTTTAACCTACGTTACACTCTTGCTAATTGTTCTAGGCTTTACTTATCTTTAAATTAAATGAAAAATCCATCGAATCTAATATTCGATGGATTTTATATTAGCCTTTTTTAGTGGGTTTGCCTTCAAGTTTGTGGCCCAATTCAATAAGGTATTGCTTAAGGTCATCTTTAATTTGAGGGTGTTTAAGTGCGTAATCAATAGACGTCTTCATAAAGCCAAATTTGTCACCGACATCATAACGATCTCCTGTAAATACACGAGCAAAGACGGGTTGTGTTTTGTTAAGAGTATCGATAGCATCAGTCAATTGGACTTCATTCCCAGCACCTGGTTCTTGATTTTCTAAGATACCGAAAATCTCAGGTGTCAAAAGGTAACGTCCGATGATAGCAAGATCACTCGGTGCATCTTCTGGATTTGGTTTTTCAACGAAAGTTTCAACGCTGTAACGTCCATTTTCGCCTTTACCCTGAGGAGCGATTATACCATAAGCAGAGACTTCTTCATGAGAAACAGGCATAACCGCAATAGTAGATGCATGTGTCTCCTCATAATCGTTGATAAGTTGTTTAGTCAAAGGTACCGCTTTGTCGTTAGTAATATCCATGAGGTCGTCACCAAGCATGACAACAAAAGGTTCATTTCCGACAAATGCTTTGGCTTGGAGAACAGCATCTCCGAGACCACGTGGGTGACTTTGACGGATAAAGTGGAGATTAATAGAAGTGGTGTCATTAACCAATTTCAACAAGTTAGTCTTACCTTTTTGTTCCAAGTTATATTCTAATTCGAAGTTTGAGTCAAAATGGTCTTCGATAGAGCGTTTTGATTTACCGGTAACAACCAAGATATCTTTAATACCAGACTTAAGAGCTTCTTCAACGATAAATTGGATGGTTGGTTTGTCAACGATTGGCAACATTTCTTTGGCCAATGCTTTAGTAGCTGGTAAAAAGCGTGTTCCAAGTCCTCCAGCGGGGATGATAGCTTTTCTAACTTTTTGATTTTTCATGAGAACTCCTTAGATTTTTTATTTTTTATCCCATTCATTTTCAGAGCGCAATTCATTGGACATCATATTGAGAATAGATTCCTTGATATCAGCACCCTCATAGATAGATTTGTAGATTGCTGTTGTAATTGGCATGTAGACGCCAAGTTCTTGAGCGATTTCGTAGGCAACCTTAGTGGTTGAAATTCCTTCGATAACCATACCCATGTTACGTTCAATGTCTTCTAGTTTTTCGCCACGACCAAGCGCATCTCCGGCACGCCAGTTACGTGAATGGATAGAAGTTCCAGTAACGATGAGGTCGCCAACGCCAGATAGACCGCTGTAAGTCAAAGGGTCAGCTCCGAGTTTTACACCAAGACGAGTGATTTCTGCCAGTCCTCGAGTAATTACGGCTGCCTTAGCGTTGTCTCCATAGCCCATACCATGGAGAGCACCAGCACCGACTGCGATAATGTTTTTAAGGGCACCGGCTGTTTCAACACCAATCACATCAGAGTTAGTGTAGAGACGGAAATAGCTATTACTAAAAATACCTTGGACATACCTTGCTGTTTCAAGGTCCTTAGATGCTGCTGTAATCAGGGTGATGTCACGAACAATAGTTTCTTCAGCATGACTTGGGCCAGATACAACGACAATCTCACTTCGCATTTCCGAAGGAATCTCCTCTTCAAGGATTGTAGAGAGGCGTTCGTGTGTTCCTGGTTCCAAACCTTTTGAAGCATGCATGACAACAACTTTGTGGTCTAAAAGTTCGGCAACTTGCTTAGCAACTAAGCGAGTGACCTTAGTTGGAACAACAAAGAGAATAGCATTAACACTATCTAGGGCTTCAGATAGCTCTTTGTAGGCTTTAATGTTTTCATCCAAAATCACATCTTTAAAATAGCGGGTATTGGTATGTTTTTCGTTGATTTCATCAATTTGTTCAGGGATGTTTCCCCAAATACGGACCTCGTGTCCGTTATCGTTGAGTACCTGAGCGAGAGCTGTTCCCCAAGAACCAGGGCCCAAGACAGCGATTTTTTGTTTTTTCATCATTCGGTCTCCCTTTATGTCCTTTCTAACAAAGCAGAAAAAGACTATATTCTTTCTCATTATAGCATAAGAAAAGCGAGTTTGTCTTGTCCGCTCTGTTAGGAAGATTGCTGGCTATTTATTTTTTAGCCAATTTTTAGCAATGTGGCCCCCAATGAGAGCAGCCATAAGAGTTCCGCCAATCAGGATTAGAGCATGATTGGCTGTGAATGGGACCATAACTTGGTCTACATAATCTTGTGTTTTGCCTTTAGCTAAGAGTTGTGCACTGTAGGCTTTAGGAGCTAGCCACATGGTCACTATAGGTGCCAAGTTTCCCAGAGAAAAGACCATATAGGAAAGTAGATTTACTTTATCATTCTCATAGTTCTCATAGTTGCCCTTCTTGGCGAGTAAGTCAGCGCCAAGGCCAGCCAGCAAACTTGGAAGGAAGGTTAGGACAAAAGTGACCAGAGGTAAAGAAGAAGATGGACATGAAGAGACCAAGGCAGGTAACATCTCCAAATTGTTTGGTCTTTTGGATTAGCCCTAAATAAACCCAGCCCGAAAAGATAGCCACCAAGGCAGGTGTGTGGTACATGTTTTTGACTTTAAAAAAGATTAAATCAATCGCAACTGCAATGGTTAGGCATATAAAATACAGTAGAAGAGCTCGACAAGTTTGTTTGATAAATATCTTTTGACGCATCTAGCCTCCTAATCGATGTGAGTTGTTTTGGTTTTATTGAGCCAAGAGTATGCCAAACCAATGAAAATACCGCCACCAATCCAGTTGCCGAAGAAAACGATTACCCACTGATGTAGAATATTTGCTAATGTGAAATTGTCCACAGCATCACGGACACCGTTGAAACCGAGTAACATGAAAGATGCAAAGTTTGCAATCAAGTGTTCATTCACCAAAAAGACAAACATGAAGATAGCTGATAGGGCAATGAAAATCTTGGCAGACTCTTCTTTGAGGAGCATATAGCCCAAGATAGCAAGGTTGACGAACATATTAGCAGTAATACCTTCTGTAAAGTTCATCCAATCTGTTTTTCCAAGCTTAGTTGAGACAGCAGTTACCAAGAAACTCTTATCTGTCAGATGATTGAAAGAGAAGGATTGGTTGAGGAACCAGGCCAAGATAAGGACACCAACAAAATTAAAGAAGGTACAGTAGAGGAGGATGGTAAAAACCTTACTCCATTTGATTTTACCATAATAGGCACCACTAGTAAGGAACATCATGTTTGAAGTGGCTAACTCTCCGTTGAAAATGAGAACGAAGACCAATCCGGATAGCAAAGATAAAGGCAAAGACGAAGCGAGAAAGAGCTGGGCTAGCTGCACCAATAATATCAGCGCCAATAATTCCTACAGCAGTTGACATGGTAAGATAAACGCCTGCAAGCATAGAACGTAAGGCATAGCGACCAAGGCTTTCGTTAAAGAGAGCTTCTTTTTAGCGCAAGCAGCAAAAACTTTTTCTTGGAATTGAGACATAAGTTTACCTATAAGTAGTGTGACATGGAGCATGAATAGATACATATGCTCGGGTGAATGTTAATCTAAGATGACCATGAAAAAAGTTAGGATATTTTGTCCCAACTTTTCCAAGTCTTAGTATGAGGACGCTCCAGATGTGGCATCTGCGGCTGGCGATGCATCGCCAGCGTGACCACTAGCATTTGATGCTCCAGATGTTGCGCCGCTACCGCCATGGCTAGTTGCAGCCGGTGCAAAAGAACCGCTTCCTCCGACAAGGCGTTGACCAGTTGTTTCGAGATACCAGTCAAGCCATGGTTTAAAGTTAAAGACGATTTCATTGATTCCTGCATAAGAACCATCATCATAGTACATAGCTTGATAGTTATGCGTATTGATAACTCCTTCAGGCGAACCAGGTACAATTGTACGCACATATTCTTGGTTGCCGTTACAAAGGGTACCGATAACCCATTCCACATTCTTCATACGAGCTGGTGGAAGTGAACCGTGAACTGTTGACATACGGCTACCTGATTGAGGTGGTACACGTTTAGCTAACATGGTATCAGGATCTTGATGGGCATTATTGTAGTAGAGGAACTGGTTGTTATCATCGGCATAGGTTAATTCAAACGGCATAACCTTGAGGAACATGTCAATTTGGTTAACCGTCAAAATACCGTGATCTAGTTTAACATAAGTATCACCAGATACTGCACCAGTGATCTCAGCTACTTTTTCGACCCATTCTGGATCGTCAGGATCAACCTCGGTAACAGTTGTAGCGATTGGTTTGTCACAATCCAAGTCTTCAGGTTCAATTGGTTTTGGTTTTTTCAATTTAGAAACCATTCCTACGTATTGGATGAAATTATCTAAGCATTGTTCAAGGAAGTTAATAGTACCTTCATTGGTAATGTTAGCCTCAAGGTCAAAGGCTTCTTTGGCTTTTCCAAGCAAGAATTCATTACCCGGAAGAGTATAAGCATTGACGCCAGGTGCTTCAAGGATTTTACGCAAATGCACTTGGGCACGTGAAGTTCCTTGGTCGTAGTAAGAAGCACCAACAATCATAACTGGTTTGTTTTCAAATGGGTGCACTTCGAATGAGAGCCATTCTACTAATACTGACTTAAGTGCTGCAGAGATAGTGTGGTTGTGCTCAGGTGTAGCTATGATAACACCATCAGCGCGTGTAATTTTGTTATTAAGTAAGCGAAGTTGGAAACTTTCATCCCATTTTTCATCTTGATTAAACATAGGGACTTCATCAATTTCTAAAACTTCAAGTTCAAATTTAATTTTAAAATGTCTTCTGATAAATTCGAGAAGTTTACGGTTATATGATTGATCATAATTTGCTCCAACAATTCCAACAAATTTCATAGTTTATATTCTCCTGTCTTATAGGCTTTCCCAGTCGAAGTCTTCAGCTTCTTTATGTAGTAACTCTGTAGCATGTGAGAGTTTACCAGTAATTTTGACGTAGAGACGGAAGTCATCGAAAATAGCATCTAATTTTTTGATGACATCAAGGTCAACTAAATCGCCGTTGCTATCAAAAGCTTGAAGGGAATGTGAGAGTAAGAATTCGTCTGGAAGCACATTAGCTTTGATTTCTGGAGCATTCAAAATTTGACGAAGTTGTAGCTGTGCACGAGAAGCTCTCCTAGAGTTCCATAAGATGCCCCCGTAATCATAACAGGCTTATTCAATAGAGGGAAAACTCCGTATGAGAGCCAAGCTAAAGCATTCATGAGAACAGCCGGAATTGAGTGATCATACTCAGGTGTTCCAATGATGACACCATCAGCTTCATCGATTTTTTAGCGATTTCTAGTGTACTTTCTGGCAATTACTTATTAGCAGGTTTGTTAAAGACAGGAAGATCTTTGATTTCTACAAGTTCAATTTCTGCCTTATCTGCAAAATGCTTCTTAATATATTGCAATAATTGTCTATTAGTTGAACGTTTTGAATTCGTACCAACAAGTCCGATGAATTTCATGACAATTCTCCTTAAAAGTATTATATCTAGTATCATGTTAGCGTTTTCCTAGATAAAAGTCAATTTTCGTTTGATGAGAATACGATTAGACTATTACTTTTGTCATCTTATTTCGAATAGATTATAATAGGATAGATTTAAAAAATATTCTTCTTAATTCAGTGTAGATGATTTTACAAGAATTAGTTAACTGATGTATTGAAAGGAAAAATAATGACTAAAATTCGTGGATTTGAACTTGTATCAACCTATAACAATCAGGACTTACTTCCAAAGCGAGAGACTGCCCATGCAGCTGGCTATGATTTAAAGGTTGCGGAGAATACTATGATTTCTCCTGGGGAAATTGTTCTCGTACCAACAGGTGTTAAGGCTTACATGCAACCTGGTGAGGTTCTCTATCTCTATGACCGTTCCTCTAACCCTCGTAAAAAAGGTCTGGTCTTAATCAACTCAGTTGGAGTTATTGATGGCGATTACTATGGAAATCCCGGAAATGAAGGACATATCTTCGCCCAGATGAAAAATATTACTGACCAGCCTGTGACTCTTGAAGTTGGTGAGCGCATCGTTCAAGGTGTCTTTATGCCCTTCTTGATTGTTGATGGAGACGAAGCAGATGGGGTTCGAACTGGTGGGTTCGGGTCAACTGGAAAATAGAAGAAATTTGCGGCCGGCTTGCTGGTTATATCTTCTCATATCTTTGAGCAGCGTAGGGCTTCTTGCTTAACCAATCTGGATTTAAAAGAGTTTTTCTAGAGAAATCGTGCTAAAACTAGAGCTTATAGGAGTAGATGGCAATGTCTGAGTTTATCATGAAAGGAAAGGATTAGAATCATAGCTAAGAAAAAATCAACTTTTGTTTGTAGAGAATGTGGCTACAATTCACCCAAATATCTAGGGCGCTGTCCCAATTGTTCTTCTTGGTCCTCTTTTGAGGAAGAGGTTGAGGTGCAGGAGGTTAAAAATGCCCGTGTCAGTTTGACGGGTGAAAAGTCCAAACCTACTAAGTTAAAAGAAGTCTCTTCAATTAGTTATGCCCGCATAAAAACCGATATGGACGAGTTTAACCGTGTTTTAGGTGGCGGTGTGGTTCCGGGGAGTTTGGTTCTTATTGGAGGAGATCCAGGAATAGGGAAATCGACCCTCCTCTTACAGGTGTCAACACAGCTGGCTAACAAGGGAACTGTCCTCTATGTTTCTGGGGAAGAATCGGCCGAGCAAATCAAATTGCGGAGTGAACGTTTAGGTGATATTGATAACGAATTTTATCTGTATGCTGAGACCAATATGCAAGCAGTCCGTAGTCAAGTGGAGGGTATCAAACCCGATTTCCTCATTATTGATTCTATTCAGACCATCATGAGCCCAGAGATCTCTGGCGTTCAAGGTTCTGTTTCCCAGGTTCGTGAAGTAACTGCCGAACTCATACAGATTGCCAAAACCAATAACATTGCCACTTTTATTGTTGGGCATGTGACCAAGGAGGGACAGCTGGCTGGACCACGTATGTTGGAGCACATGGTGGATACTGTGCTTTATTTTGAGGGGGAACGTCATCATACCTTCCGTATTCTGAGGGCAGTTAAAAACCGTTTTGGTTCAACCAATGAGATTGGGATTTTTGAAATGCAGTCAGGTGGTCTGGTCGAGGTACTAAACCCTAGCCAAGTTTTCTTAGAAGAACGCCTAGACGGTGCCACAGGTTCTGCCATTGTTGTCACAATGGAGGGGAGTCGACCTATCCTAGCTGAGGTTCAAGCTTTGGTGACACCGACCGTCTTTGGTAACGCAAAGCGGACAACGACGGGACTGGACTTTAACCGTGTCAGCCTTATCATGGCTGTCTTAGAGAAACGTTGCGGCCTTCTTCTCCAAAATCAAGATGCCTATCTCAAATCAGCTGGTGGTGTCAAGTTGGACGAGCCAGCTATTGACCTTGCAGTTGCCGTTGCTATCGCTTCTAGTTACAAGGAGCTTCCAACCAATCCACAAGAAGCCTTCGTAGGAGAAATTGGCTTGACCGGAGAGATTCGTCGTGTGACTCGTATTGAGCAGCGTATCAATGAAGCCGCTAAACTAGGTTTTACTAAGATTTATGTTCCTAAAAATTCGCTTCATGGCATGAAGATTCCAGAAGGTATCCAGGTCATTGGGGTCACAACGGTAGGAGAAGTACTCAAAAAAGTCTTTTCTTAAAAGATATGCTCAGAGTTGGAATCTGAAAGCGGCTGCAAGAATACCTGTTCGATGCTATACTTTTCTTAAGAATAGGGAGGTATCTATTATGCAATTTTTCACAGACAACAATATGCAATTCCAGCTGGTAGAGTTAACTCTTAATCAAGGTGAAACGGTTTTTATCCAACTTGGCAGTATGGTCTACCATACACCTAATGTGTGACTCTCAACACCAAATTAAATGCAAGTGGCTCTGGTGTAGGACGCTTTGTAAAAGCAGTTGGACGGTCAATGGTTTCGGGTGAAAGTACCTTTATTACCAGGTATTTGCCCAGTCTAATAATGCTTACCTAGCATTGTCACACGACTCACCAGGTCAGGTGATTCCGCTGTATCTTGGTGAAAAGCAGTACCGACTTAATGATGGTGCCTTTTTAGCACTTGATGGTACGGCTTACTATACAATGGAAACCCAATCGATCGGTAAGGCTCTCCTTGGTGGCCAGGGAGGATTCTTCGTTATGACGACCCAAGGTCAAGGGACTCTTTTGGCCAATGCTTACGGTTCTATTAAAAAATTGTGCTAAACAATCAAGAAGTGACTATTGATAATGCCCATGTTGTTGCTTGGAGCCAGACTATTGATTATAGTATTCATTTGGAAAATGGTTTCTGGCAGTCTATCGGAACAGGTGAAGGTGTGGTTAATACCTTCAGGGGAACAGGAGAAATCTACGTTCAAAGTCTCAACCTTCAAACCTTCGCAGGCTTACTTATAGATGCTTACCAAAACGTTCATAAAATAAAGGAGAGTAACCTCGATAGGTAGGACTCTCTTTTTTACTTAAAGAAGTTGATAGCTGACAAGTTAAGAAAAAGATGATAAGATAGACTGTAAATAATTTGAATGTCAAATTAGTTCTCCGTTAGAAAGTGAGTTATTATGTCCTATTTTGAAAACTTTCTCAATGCCAACAAAGCCTATGTTAATCTTCACGGGACAGCCCATCTTCCCTTGAAACCTAAGACTAAGGTGGCTATTGTGACTTGTATGGATTCACGCCTTCACGTTGCCCAGGCCTTAGGGTTGGCACTAGGTGACGCCCATATTTTGCGTAATGCGGGTGGTCGTGTTACGGAAGATATGATTCGTTCTTTGGTCATTTCCCAACAACAGATGGGGACACGTGAAATCGTAGTTCTTCACCATACAGATTGTGGTGCTCAGACCTTTAAGAACGATGAGTTTACGGCCTATCTTAATAAAGAACTTGGCGTTGACGTATCTGATCAAGATTTTCTTCCATTTACAGATGTAGAAGAGAGTGTCCGTGAAGATATGGCTATTCTTCGTCAGTCGCCACTTATTCCTAAGGATGTTATCATCTCTGGTGCGGTTTACGATGTAGATACTGGACGAATGACTCAGGTCTTCCCTTAATATCTAAAAATTTAGCAGGCATGATTGCCTGCTTTTTTATAATTCAATGTAAAAAACTCAGCTTACTAAAATATGCTGAGTTTTCTTGTTTTTAAGAGACGATAAAAATGAGAATTACAGTCCCTAAATAGAAAATACTAGTAATAAAGAAACTGATGCGCCAGAAAAGCTTAAGGAAGCGTTTAAATTTAAAGGATTGTGTTTTTCTCAGCATCTGAATCGTGATAATAATAGCTGCCAGTGATAATAAGATGGTGATGTATGGCAGAAAACTATGGGTAAAAAAACGAGCTGATATAGCAATGACTTCAATAAAATAAAGTGGAAAGGTTAAATCAGCGAAATTAAGACCGAGATATTTTAAACTGAAGAAGCGGTGGATAATAAAAGCAAAGATAGGTGTTAAAATCAAAAATGCTATAGCAAAGAATTTATATA
Organism: Streptococcus thermophilus; assembly: GCF_010120595.1. Classification (NCBI taxonomy): domain Bacteria; kingdom Bacillati; phylum Bacillota; class Bacilli; order Lactobacillales; family Streptococcaceae; genus Streptococcus; species Streptococcus thermophilus. The sequence continues at coordinate 180,246 of NZ_CP038020.1, read as the reverse complement.
GAACCATAGGTCTATTTTACCGCGAAAAAGTCTTAATGTAAATTTTTTCCTAAACTTAATAAGAATTTCTTGCATCTAAAAAGAATTTTTGTATAATAGATAAGGTATGTAAAAACATACTTGTGGGAGGTAACAAAACTTACTTACCGCCAAAACCACAATAGGAGGAAATTACAAAATGGCTAAAAAAGTCGAAAACATCGTAAAACTTCAGATTCCTGCTGGTAAAGCGACTCCAGCTCCACCAGTTGGACCAGCTCTTGGTCAAGCCGGAATCAACATCATGGGATTCACTAAAGAGTTTAACGCTCGTACAGCTGATCAAGCTGGTATGATTATCCCAGTTGTTATCTCTGTGTATGAAGATAAATCATTCGATTTCATCACTAAAACACCACCAGCTGCTGTTCTTTTGAAAAAAGCTGCAGGTGTTGAAAAAGGCTCAGGTACTCCAAACTCAGTTAAAGTTGCTTCAGTAACTCGTGCGCAAGTACGAGAAATTGCTGAAACTAAAATGCCTGACTTGAACGCTGCAAACATCGAATCAGCTATGCGTATGATCGAAGGTACTGCACGTTCAATGGGATTCACTGTTACTGACTAATTCAGTTAACAAGAAAACCACAGACGTCGCCTCACTTCGCTGAGTGACGTGGAAGATGAAAGTCGTTATGACCACAATACACAAGGAGAAATAATTAACATGGCTAAAAAAAGCAAACAAATGCGTGCTGCTCTTGAGAAAATCGACAGCACAAAAGCTTACAGCGTAGAAGAAGCTGTAGCTCTTGCACAAGAAACTAACTTCGCAAAATTCGATGCTACTGTTGAAGTATCATACAACCTTAACATCGATGTTAAGAAAGCTGACCAACAAATCCGTGGCGCAATGGTATTGCCAAACGGTACTGGTAAAACTCAACGCGTTCTTGTATTTGCCCGTGGTGCTAAAGCTGAAGAAGCTAAAGCAGCAGGTGCTGACTTCGTTGGTGAAGACGAACTCGTTGATAAAATCAACGGTGGATGGCTTGACTTTGACGTTGTTGTTGCAACGCCAGACATGATGGCAATCGTTGGTCGTCTTGGACGTGTCCTTGGACCACGTAACTTGATGCCAAACCCTAAAACTGGTACGGTAACTATGGACGTTGCTAAAGCAGTTGAAGAGTCTAAAGGTGGTAAAATCACTTACCGTGCTGATAAAGCAGGTAACGTACAAGCTATCATCGGTAAAGTTTCATTCGAAGCTGAAAAATTGGTTGAAAACTTCAAAGCATTTAACGATGCTATTCAAAAAGCTAAACCAGCTACAGCGAAAGGTACTTACATCACAAACCTTTCAATCACTACTACACAAGGTCCTGGTATCAAAGTTGATCCTAACTCATTGTAAGAGTAGTAAAAACCTATCTTCGGATAGGTTTTTTTAATTGAGCTAGATAGGAATACTTGAGTAGAAAATAAAAAATCTTCAGAAGGTAGTGTTGATTGTTGGAGGTTATGGTATATTTTATGCGTATACACATAATTTTTGATTTAAAACTTTTTGCGTTACATTTTAAAGAGGCAATGAAAGAAAAAGAGTAAGGTGTTTTTACTGGTAGCCGTAGGCCTGTTGTCTGTAGGTCTTTTAACGGCTTGCTCATCATCAAGTAAGATGTCTGGAAAGATACTTATAACTATGTTTACGGAGGTGATCCTGCAACCCTAGACTATCTTGCTGCAAATAAGAAAAACATGACGACAGCTGTTAGTAATGGTGTTGATGGTTTGTTTGAAAATGATCAATACGGTAATTTAAAACCATCTGTAGCTGAAAGATTGGTCTGTCTCTCAAGATGGCTTAACATATACTTACAAGATTCGTAAGGGGCCCAAATGGTACACTTCAACGGCGAAGAATATGCAGATGTGACTTCTAAGGAATTTGTAACAGGCCTTAAACTTGCCGCAGATACAAAGTCTGAAGCTATCTATTTGCTACAAAATTCAGTTAAAGGTCTAAAAGAATACCTCTCTGGAGCTAACAAAAATTTTTCAGCTGTAGGTATCAAAGCGGTTGATGATCACACCTTGCAATATACACTTAGCCAACCAGTACCTTACTGGAATTCAAAATTGACTTACTCTGTCACTTGGCCTGTTAACGCAGAGTTTTTGAAATCTAAAGGAAAAGATTTTGGTAAGTCAACGGATCCAACGTCTATTCTTTATAACGGACCATGCCTTCTTAGAGCTTTGACAACTAAATCATCTATTGAGTTCACCAAGAATGAAAATTATTGGGATAAGGATAATGTCTACTTTGACAATATCAAATTAACTTATGATGATGGATCAGATCAAGAGTCTTTGGAACGTGAGTTCACTGACGGTGTCTATACATTAGCTCGCCTCTTCCCTACTAGCTCAAATTATTCTAAGGTTTCTGAAAAGTATAAAGATAATATCTATACTACTCAACCAGCAGCATCAGTAGAAGGGGTTGGTATTAATATTGATCGCCAAACTTACAATAATACCTCTAAAGAAAATGACCAACAGAAATCATCAACTAAAGCAGTACTTCTTAATAAGGATTTCCGTCAATCATTAGGATTTGCCATTGATCGTACAAATTATGCAGCTCAGTTGAATGGTAAAGAAAGTGCTAATACAGCTGTTCGTAATATCTTTGTTAAACCAGACTTTGTTCAAGCAGATGGTAAAGATTTCGGAACAATGGTAATGGATCAACTTCCAGCTTATGGTGATGAGTGGTCTGGTGTGAATCTTGCAGATAGTCAAGATGGTCTTTACAATCCAGAAAAAGCTAAGGCTGAGTTCGCGAAAGCTAAGGAAGCCCTTCAAGCAGAAGGAGTTCAGTTCCCGATTTATTTGGACATTCCAGTAAACCAAACAAGTAAGTTTTTGTGAATCAAGTGCAATCTCTCAAACAGTCTATTGAAGCTACACTTGGAAAAGAGAATGTTGTCATTGATATTCATCAATTGTCAGCCAACGATTTCTACAATTACTTACTATGCTTCGAATGCAGCAGCAGAGGATTGGGACTTGTCAGTTGGTGTTGCTTGGGAGCCTAATTACCTCGATCCATCCACATATCTTGATGTTTTGAAAACGACTAGTAGCGAGAACACCAAGTCCTTTATGGGTTACGACAATCCAAATAGTCAAGCTGTGGAAAAAGTAGGTCTTAAAGAATATGACCAATTAGTTGAGGATGCTTCTAAGGAAACCACAGATTTAAAAGTTCGTTATGAAAAATATGCTAAAGCTCAAGCATGGCTGAAAGATAGTGTCCTCTATCTTCCAACTACCGCTTATAGTGGTGCAGCAACGGTAGTTTCTCGCATACAGCCATTCTCAGGAGCTTACGCTTAAGCTGGTGATAAAGGTTCGACCTACTACTTCAAGTATATTAAATCTCAAGATGATATTGTAACTAAGAAACTGTATGATTCAGCTTATAAAGATTGGCTTAAAGAAAAAGCAAAATCTAATGACAAAGCTCAAAAAGATCTTGCAAAACACGTTAAGTAAACTATCGAAAACGTCTACCTTTAGGTGGTCGTTTTTTTGATAAAATTCCTCGAATGACCTTTAGATTGTGTTATAATAAAAAGGATTGATACTTATAAGCTTATGCTTAAGCTTGGGGAGAGCCTTCAAGCTAACCAGGTATCCAAAGACTGAAGAATGAAACATAAAAAGGAGATTTATCTTGGCTAAAGATATCCGCGTTCGTTACGCACCAAGTCCAACAGGGCTGCTACACATTGGTAATGCCCGTACGGCATTGTTTAACTACCTCTATGCACGTCATCATGGCGGTACTTTCATTATCCGTATTGAAGATACTGACCGTAAGCGTCACGTTGAAGATGGTGAGCGTTCACAGCTTGATAATTTGCGTTGGTTGGGGATTGACTGGGATGAAAGTCCTGAAACACATGAAAATTACCGTCAATCAGAGCGTTTGCCACTTTACCAAAAATATATTGATCAACTTTTGGCAGAAGGTAAGGCTTACAAGTCATATGTAACTGAAGAAGAGTTGGCTGCAGAACGTGAACGTCAAGAAGCAGCAGGTGAAACACCTCGTTATATTAACGAGTTCCTTGGTATGACTGAAGAAGAAAAAGCCGCCTACATCGCAGAACGTGAAGCCGCTGGCATTATTCCTACAGTTCGTTTGGCTGTTAATGAGTCAGGAATCTATAAATGGCATGATATCGTTAAAGGAGATATCGAATTTGAAGGTGGCAATATCGGTGGTGATTGGGTTATCCAGAAGAGGGATGGTTACCCAACTTACAACTTTGCGGTTGTTGTTGATGACCACGATATGCAAATTTCACACGTTATCCGTGGAGATGACCACATTGCCAATACGCCAAAACAGCTTATGGTTTATGAGGCTCTTGGTTGGGAAGCGCCTGAGTTTGGGCACATGACCCTTATCACCAATTCTGAAACTGGTAAGAAGTTGTCTAAACGTGATACTAATACCCTTCAATTTATCGAAGATTACCGTAAAAAAGGTTACCTGCCAGAAGCAGTCTTCAACTTTATTGCTCTTCTAGGTTGGAACCCTGGTGGCGAGGACGAAATCTTCTCTCGCGAAGAACTTATCAAACTCTTTGATGAAAACCGTCTAAGTAAGTCTCCAGCGGCCTTTGACCAGAAGAAACTGGATTGGATGAGTAATGACTACATCAAGCATGCTGATTTCGATAAGGTCTTTGCTCTTTGCAAACCCTTCTTGGAAGAAGCTGGTCGTTTGACAGATAAAGCTGAAAAATTAGTTGAACTCTATAAACCACAGATGACAGCTGCGGAAGAAATTGTACCTCTTACAGACCTCTTTTTCGAAGGTTTCCCAGAATTGACAGCGGCTGAAAAAGAAGTTATGGCTGGTGAAACAGTACCAACAGTACTTGAGGCCTTTAAAGCTAAACTTGAAGATATGTCAGATGATGAGTTTGTTACAGAAAATATTTTCTCACAAATTAAGGCTGTTCAAAAAGAAACAGGAATTAAAGGGAAAAACCTCTTCATGCCAATTCGTATAGCTGTTTCAGGAAAGATGCACGGCCCAGAATTACCAGAGACTATCTTTTTACTTGGTCGTGAAAAATCTATTAAACATATTGATCAAGTTCTCGCAACACTATAAAAAAACGAACCCAACATTTGTTGGGTTTCGAATGTACATAAGCAATATGTCAGCCATCATATGATTTTAGTTAAGAGTGTTTTTGTAATACAATGATGATATAACGTAGTCATATTATCATTTTAAAAACTTTAAATTAGTTTTATAATAGATTTGTAATAAAAAAGTTGAGAGAAGTGAAGATTTGGTTGGTATTTCTACTACGTCATTGACATGTATCCATAATTGAGGTTATAAGTCAGTTAAAGAGCTTGGGGTATCTAGGCTCTTTTTTATGTTACGTAAACAAATTTATATGTGACATGGTCTGACTATCAGTTGAATAGTTGATGGTTCTTAACTAGGAAAAAAATAGATTTATATTTTTAGTTTTTTCTAATAGGAACGACGCTAAATTATATATTTATCTTACAATAAAGTAGGTTGATTTTTGAAAGGAAAAGCGGGAGTCCCTTGCTTATTTTTAGGAGGCATTACGGGATGGCTTTTAGTGATCAAATTTAGCAATTTATAAAAATAGACTAAGAAATTACAGTTCAGGATAAAAAACGACATTCATTCTATCTAAAATTGTTGCTCTGTTCTCTACCGAGGATGCTGTTGTTCAAAAGGTCAGTACTTTGTACAGGCCTTTTGGCATTTTATAAGAAAAATAGTTAAAAACATTTTTAAATCTATTTAAACAGTTTCAAGGCTGTTATTTATTTTCAATCTGATATTGCATAAAATTGAATAAAAACCAAAAAATAAAACACTTTTTGACTAAAAATATAAAAATAAAAATAAATATAAAAAATATCAAAAAAATAGTTGACATATGAATAAATATTCAATATAATTTATCTCGTAAGGTTGATAGAGATAGCAACCCTAAGAAAATATAAGAAAAGAGAAAATAATATGTCAAAAGAGAAAGTTATTCTTGCCTATTCAGGAGGTCTTGATACCTCAGTCGCTATTACATGGCTTAAAAAAGATTACGATGTTATTGCTGTTTGTATGGATGTGGGTGAAGGTAAAGATTTAGAGTTTATACATGACAAAGCTTTGACTGTTGGAGCTGTTGAGTCTTATGTTCTTGATGTCAAAGATGAGTTCGCTGAAGATTATGTGCTTCCAGCACTTCAAGCTCACGCCTATTACGAGCAAAAATATCCTTTAGTTTCAGCCCTTAGCCGTCCAATTATTGCTAAAAAATTAGTTGAAATTGCTCATAAAACAGGTGCAACAACCATCGCTCACGGTTGTACTGGTAAAGGTAATGACCAAGTTCGTTTTGAAGTTGCCATCGCTGCCCTAGATCCAAGTCTTAAAGTAGTAGCGCCAGTACGTGAATGGAAATGGTCTCGTGAGGAAGAAATTGAGTATGCTAAGGCTAATGGTGTTCCAGTTCCGGCAGACCGTGATAATCCTTACTCAGTCGACCAAAACCTTTGGGGACGTGCCAATGAGTGTGGTGTTCTTGAAAATCCTTGGAACCAAGTTCCGGAAGAAGCTTTTGGAATTACTAACTCACCAGAGTCTGCACCCGATGAAGCTGAGTATGTAGATGTAACTTTTAAGGAAGGGAAACCAGTTGCTCTTAATGGTAAAGAAATGAAATTGGCTGACCTTATCCAAGAAATGAATGTTATCGCTGGTAAGCATGGCGTTGGACGTATTGACCACGTTGAGAATCGTCTTGTGGGTATCAAGTCACGTGAAATTTATGAATGCCCAGGAGCTATTGCACTTTTGACAGCTCATAAAGAAATTGAAGATTTAACTTTGGTTCGTGAAGTATCTCACTTTAAACCAATTCTTGAAAATGAATTGTCAAATCTCATCTATAACGCTTTGTGGTTTAGTCCGGCAACAGAAGCTATCATTGCTTATATCAAGGAAACACAAAAAGTAGTTAATGGTATCGCTAAAGTAAAACTTTACAAAGGGCATGCACAAGTAGTCGCACGTCAATCAGCTAATTCATTGTATGATGAAAACTTGGCTACTTACACATCAGCCGACAGCTTTGATCAAGATGCTGCGATTGGATTTATCAAGCTTTGGGGACTTCCAACACAGGTAAATTCTCAAGTTAACCATCCATTTGACAAATAATAACAGATTTCATAAGAAAAGCAGGATATGAGAAGAAACTTCTTAATATCAGATAAAAGTGGACAGGGAGCCGCATCTGATACTCTTTTCTTATAACTTATATTATTCTCGTGAAGACGTTCTGCGAGGCGTCACGATCCTAAATAAACTACGACTGAGATCGGTTTTTAGGAAAACAAGTGTCCAGAGAGACAAACTAAGCTAGACAAAAAATATCTAGCTTTTTTCATTTAAAATATTGTGGCCTAAGAGGTCATTACTTGTTATAAGTATTAAGAAAGGACGGAAGGTTATCTTATCGTTTAGGAAAATCTTCAACATAAAAACTATGGCAGAAAATCATAAACTATGGGGCGGTCGGTTCGAAGCTAGTCTTGAAAAATGGGTAGAAGAATTTGGTGCTTCAATCTCCTTTGACCAAAAGATGGCTGAGTTTGATCTGAAAGGCTCTATTGCCCATGTAACCATGTTGGGTGAGACAGGAATTATTGCTCAAGAGGAGGCTTTGCAAATTAAACAGGGCTTGGAAGAGCTTCTGGAGGAATATAAGGCTGGTAAGCTAGAATTCGATGTTTCCAACGAAGATATTCATATGAATATAGAAAGTCTTCTAACGGCTAAAATTGGACCTGTGGCAGGAAAGCTTCATACAGCGCGTTCACGTAACGACCAAGTAGCGACAGATATGCACTTGTATCTGAAAGCCAAACTCGTGGAAGTTATTGAGAAAATTGATAACTTACGTAATACCTTGGTCAGTCTAGCAGATAAACATACTTACACAATTATGCCAGGGTACACCCACTTACAGCATGCTCAGCCGATTTCTTTTGGTCACCACTTGATGGCTTACTACAATATGTTCACACGTGATTCTGAACGTTTTGAATTTAATATCAAGCATACCGATATTTCCCCACTTGGTGCTGCCGCTTTAGCAGGGACAACTTTCCCAATTGATCGTAATATGACATCTGATTTAATGGGCTTTGCAAAACCATATAGTAATTCTCTAGATGCTGTTTCCGATCGTGACTTTATTCTCGAATTCTTGTCAAATTCAAGTATCCTTATGATGCATATGACACGTATTTGTGAAGAAATCATTAACTGGTGCTCTAACGAGTTTAAGTTTGTAACTCTTTCGGATACTTTTTCAACAGGATCTTCCATTATGCCTCAAAAGAAAAATCCAGATATGGCGGAACTTATTCGTGGGAAATCAGGTCGTGTTTATGGTAATCTGATTGGACTATTGACCGTGATGAAATCACTACCTTTGGCTTATAATAAGGATCTACAAGAAGATAAAGAAGGTATGTTTGATACGGTAGAAACGATTACTGTCGCTATTGACATCCTTGCAGGTATGCTCAATACTATGTCTGTTAACGACAAGCATATGGCAGAGTCGACAGAAAAAGATTTCTCAAATGCTACGGAATTGGCGGATTACCTTGCAACTAAAGGACTTCCATTCCGTGAAGCTCATGAAATTGTAGGGAAGCTTGTCCTCGAGTGTACTAAAGCAGGTTATTACCTTCAAGATGTTCCTTTTGAACGTTATCAAGAAGTTTCAGATTTGATTGAAGAGGATATCTATGAAACATTAAAGTCTCACACTGCTGTTGAGCGTCGTCATTCTCTTGGTGGGACAGGTTTTGATCAAGTTAAATGGCAAATCAAAGAAGCTCAGCAAAGTCTCAACAAGTAAGTCTCTAAGCCCCTAACCATAAGGTTTTGGGCTTTTTTGCTATTTATGATATAATAGTACTAATTTTGAGTTTGGAGTCACATTTTGAAAAAATCTTATCGCGTTAAGAAAGAGAAAGACTTTAAAGCATTATTTGATGCAGGACACAGTGTTGCTAATCGAAAATTTGTAGTCTACTGTCTGGATCGTAATCTACCTCATTTTAGAGTAGGTTTATCAGTTAGTAAGCGTCTTGGTAATGCGGTTACTCGGAATCGGGTAAAACGTCGTCTACGACATGCACTGATGGACATGTCATCTCAGTTAGAACATCAAGATTTTGTCGTTATTGCTCGTAAAGGTGTTGAGGACTTAAGTTACCAAGACATTTATAGCAATCTCGTTCATGTCTTAAAAATAGCAAAGTTGTATAAAGACTAGACAATTGCCTTGCTTCGTTACATTATAGGAATGACTAAGATTGTTCATGGTCTCATGAATCATCTTAATGGACGAAGAAAACTAGTTCTCTGGTCTATTTTAAAGGAGTTTTTAGTGAAGAAAAAACTTAGTTTATCTATTTTAGGGACAGGAGCTCTCTTGCTTTTGTCGGCTTGTGGACATGGTGACGTTACAAGTCAATCTAGTGGCGTTTGGGAACGTCTCATTTTAACCTTTGGTAAGGCTATTCAAGGACTCTCATTTGGAGGATCCATTGGATTAGGTATTATCATTTTTACGATTTTGATTCGTGCGGTCATGATTCCTTTGTATAACCGCCAAATTAAGTCAAGTCGTGAATTGCAAGAGCTTCAGCCAGAGTTACGTCGCTTACAGAGTGAGTATCCTGGCCGAGAGAATCGTGAGGCCCTGGCTTATGCACAACAAGAACTTTATAAAGAGCATGGTGTAAATCCTTACGCAAGTTTCCTTCCTCTCATAATTCAGTTTCCTATTTTGATGGCTCTTTATGGAGCTCTTACACGTGTGCCAGAGTTGCGAGAAGGATCCTTCTTGTGGGTTGATCTTGGTCAAAAAGATCCGTACTTCATTCTTCCGATTCTGGCGGCAGCTTTTACTTTCCTTTCAACTTGGTTGACGAATAAGGTTGCTAAAGATCGTAGTGCTATGCTTATTGTCATGAATATCATGCTTCCAATCTTTATTTTTTGGTTTGGGACACAGATTTCTTCAGGGGTAGCACTTTATTGGACAGTTTCGAATGCTTTCCAAGTCGTTCAAATTTTAGTTTTTAATAACCCATTTAAAATCATTGCTGAGCGTAACCGTTTGGAAGCAGAAGAAAAAGAACGTAAAGCTAAGATTCGTCGTGCCAAGAAAAAGGCGAATAAACGTAAATAAGGAGGCTTTTTATGGTAGTCTATTCTGGACGAACAGTTGAACAAGCTATCGAGAAAGGTTTGAGAGACCTTAATCTACCACGTATGAAGGCTCATATTAAGGTGATTTCTCGTGAGAAGAAAGGTTTTTTAGGGTTCGGAAAGAAACCTGCCCAAGTTAGCGTTGAACCAATCATTGAAGAAATAGCTCACAAAGCTGATCGCGATGTTATTAAAGTGGCCCCTGATGCTGTAAAGCAGCCGGATGATTTTGTTACAAGTTCCAAAGAAGAAACTACTGCTTTCAAGAAAGTGACAAAGCTTATTACGGTTTCAGATAATAAGGGAGAGGCACAGGAAATCTTAAAGCAACCAGTGGCTACTGAGACCTTTGGGGAAGAGGTGCCTGGTAAAATACAGGAGCAGCCAAAGGCGACAATCATTCCTTTATCTGTTAAGCACGAGTCATCAGAAGAGGATGCTACAGAACCTAAGGTTACTTCTCTTGCGCCCAAACTAGAACCTGTTGCTCAACTTCAGAATGTAGAAACTTCAGAATCAGAAGATGATTTCAGCTCTTTTGTGGCATCTGAGTTTAGTTCAGTTGAATCTTCTGAAAGCAATTTTGAAGAAGTTCAATCAGCTGCAGATGACGTTTTATCTTACCTTGAAAAAATCATCTATGAAATGGATGTTGATGCTAGTCTGGAGGTTAGTCACAATCGTCGTAATATCATTATACAGATTGAGACAAACCAGCCAGGACGTGTTATTGGCTATCACGGTAGGGTTCTTAAGTCTTTACAACTTTTAGCACAAAATTATGTGCACGACCGTCATTCTAAACGCTCTAGTGTTGTTCTTAATGTTCGTGATTATTTGGAGCAACGTACAGAGACTCTGATTGATTTAGCAGAAAAAATAGCAGCCAAAGTAAAAGAAACAGGGAGAGAGTATGTGATGGATCCAATGACCAACAGCGAACGTAAAATCATTCATAAGTATCTCTCTCAAATTGAAGGTGTAGAAAGTCACTCAGAAGGTGATGATCCTAATCGTTATGTTGTGGTGACAAAAGTATAATTAGAATAGAGTTTATTGCTTGCAAAAACTAGTCTTATTTTAAGGCAAGTTTTTTTTTGACAATGAAAAGTAGTCGCTGTCTAACAAAGTGAAAACAGGGTCAAAATGAAACGTAATACTACCAAACTAAAGGAAAAGTTAATCACAACTGGAAGCGGGAGAGATAAGAGCAAAAGGAATCGAATAACTATCTATATGGAAGGAGCTAAATAATGGAGGTCTCGATTATCTACGCATATCCAAACAACAATAGCTACAATCTCTCTATACTAGAGACTGAAAAAAAGAATTTATCACCCCCCTACAAGGCATTAGAATCTTTGATTTGTACAAAGAGAAGTTTGATCCTGTTTTACAATTCGATGCCACATATAGGAGAAGAGACATAGCTCATGATATAAATATGAAAGTCTATAGAGACTTGTAGACTTGGTGATACGGTATGGATCATTACTAGACATAATACACCCAAGATTTTTTCCTTTTGCGCAAGACTACACCAAAGTTTTAAAATATTAAATCCTAAAAACTTGTGGCATTAAACTATTCAAAGTCACTTAGCTTGCACGTGTTGAATATATGAGTGTGCAAAAGCAAAAAATAAAGCTCAAAAATATTGCAAAAATAGTTAAATCCTTATAACTAAATATTGATAGTGTGAGGAGTTAAGGAGGGTGATATATACTAGATTTTTAAAACCATTCTACTACGGTTATCGGTCTGTTCTTTTTACTAATGAATTTTCTAGTACTTCAAGCTATGGTGAAAATAATCTCTAAGTATTTCTTGACAAGAGCATGCTATTACTATAAAATAATATGGTATGTTTAGTAACTGATCAAAAATAGCCGGCTAAACGAATACGAAAATCTATTAGGAGGTATTCAACGTGAAACGTACTTATCAACCAAGTAAAATCCGTCGTCAACGTAAACACGGATTCCGTCACCGTATGTCAACTAAAAACGGACGTCGCGTTCTTGCAGCTCGTCGTCGTAAAGGACGTAAAGTTCTTGCAGCTTAAGACATTCATGAAAGCAACAGTGCTCGAGACTGTTGCTTTTTTGTTGTCTTTCGAAAACCATTAGCTGTGCTAGTGGTTTTCGAAAAGCTTTTAGCGATGTATCAAATAATCCTCCAACTAAAGTGTTTCATTAGATAAGGTTTTCCGACCATTAATTAGTATATTAAAGGAGGATTCTTGATAAGACAGAATAATAGTTTAGCACATACTACTTGGAATTGTAAGTATCATATTGTTTTCGCCCAAAAATATAGACGTCAAATAATCTATGGGAAATACAAAGCAAGTATTGGTCAAATCTTCCGATTATTATGTGAAAGAAAAGGCATTGAAATTCATGAAGCAGAAGCTTGCCCAGATCATATTTACATGTTGGTGAGTATACCACTGAAGCTAATTATCTCCTCATTTATGGGATATTTAAAGGGTAAAAGTAGCTTAATGATATTCGACCGACACGCTAATTTAAAGTATAAATATGGGAATCGCAAATTTTGGTGTCGAGGGCTTTATGTTGATACGGTTGGGCGAAATCAGAAGCGAATTGAAGCATATATTCGTAATCAATTACAAGAAGACGTGATAGCAGATCAGCTCAGTCTTTTCGAGGAATATGATCCGTTTACAGGTGAGAAGAATAAAAGAAAGTAGTCTAAAATAGACCCGCTAGTCGGGTCAGCTAGCAAAGGTGGTGCTGAAGGGAAACCATTCGGTAGGCCTTTAGGCCTCGGCTGGTAGCTTCGGATGAAATTGTTAGGTGATGAGCTTTAAAGAGTTTGAATCGACAGTTTGAAAATAGAGAGCTGACAATTCTTATAAAATTTGATACACTAATGCAGTTGTGGATAATGTCCGCTCGCTAAAAAATACTTAGGACTGTTTTTCCTAATGTAAGGAGTTTAAATGATTGATTTTCCTATTAAATATCGTCTTATAAAGAAAGAAAAATACACAGGAGCACGCCTAGGAGAAATTATAACGCCTCATGGCACTTTTCCAACACCGATGTTTATGCCTGTCGGTACCCAAGCTACTGTAAAAACGCAATCCCCTGAAGAACTAAAGCAGATGGGTTCAGGAATTATTTTGGCAAATACTTACCATCTATGGCTGAGACCTGGTGATGAGCTTATTGCTAAAGCTGGTGGACTCCATAAGTTTATGAATTGGGATCAAGCCATTCTTACAGATAGTGGAGGATTCCAGGTTTACTCATTGGCGGAAAAGCGAAACATTTCAGAGGAAGGTGTAACCTTTAAAAATCACCTTAATGGAAGTAAGATGTTTCTTTCTCCTGAAAAAGCTATTTCAGTTCAGAATAATCTCGGCTCAGATATTATGATGAGCTTTGACGAATGTCCGCAATTTTACCAGCCATATGATTATGTCAAAAAATCTATCGAACGTACGAGTCGTTGGGCAGAGCGTGGACTAAAAGCCCATCGTCGGCCACACGATCAAGGGCTTTTTGGTATTGTACAAGGAGCTGGTTTCGAAGACCTTCGCAGACAATCTTCGCATGATTTGGTTTCTATGGATTTTCCAGGGTATTCTATTGGTGGTCTTGCGGTTGGAGAAACTCATGAAGAGATGAATGCCGTACTAGATTTTACTGTACCTCTACTTCCTGAAAACAAACCGCGTTACCTTATGGGAGTAGGGGCGCCAGATAGTTTGATTGATGGTGTTATCCGTGGAGTCGATATGTACGACTGTGTTTTGCCGACAAGGATTGCTCGAAATGGGACGTGTATGACTAGCAATGGACGCCTAGTAGTTAAAAACGCTGCCTATGCAGAAGACTTTAGCCCAATTGATCCAGAGTGTGATTGTTACACATGTAAGAATTACACACGTGCATATGTGAGACACTTGTTGAAAGCAGATGAGACGTTTGGAATTCGTTTGACAAGTTATCATAATCTTTATTTCCTAGTAAATTTGATGGCCAAGGTGCGCCAAGCTATTGTTGATGACAACTTACTCGAGTTTCGTCAAGACTTTATTGAAAAATATGGGTATAATGCGAGTAACAGGAATTTTTAAATAATTTATTTAGCAGTACCGAATTTACTGCTTTTTTTCTTTCTTGAATTGTCAAATTAAGTGCATACTTTCCCCTTAGAATACTTCATAAGGTGTTTTTCAGTTAAGACATTATCGTGGCCTATTATTAAGTTTGCTTTCCTGCAGTTGAATAGTCTGATGACTTGTCTTTCCACGATGGCGGTGCTTACGAATACTGGCACGAGCACGATGACGATGAAGTGACATAGAAAAATGATGGTAGCTCATAAGACTTCCTTTCGTAACTAGTTCGTTCAATTCTATTTTACAAGAAAATCTTATGAGTTTTTATTGTGTACTTATCTCTTGTATTGTATATTTAAGTTTTTAAAACCTCTTGACAGCTATCCAAAAGGGTGCTAAGATATAAAAGTTGTCTTAAGCGATTTGTCTCTAACTCGTAAAGGTTCCAAAACTTTAAAAAAAGCTATTGACAAGTTTAAGAAGGGATGATATTATAAATAAGCTGTTTCGTGAGAGACGGCCAGCACGAAGAAGAGAAAAAAACTTCAAAAAAAGTGTTGACAAGATATTCTGTCTTTGCTAGAATATAGAAGTTGTCTCAAGAGAGGCAAAGACCTTTGAGAACTGAATAAGAAACCAAGTGCAGGGTTATGATAGAAGAAATATAACCTGTCAATTTACAAGAATAAATCGTCAGACGACGGTAATGAGTTAACGCTCGAACAATTATTAAAGTATTAATGAGAGTTTGATCCTGGCTCAGGACGAACGCTGGCGGCGTGCCTAATACATGCAAGTAGAACGCTGAAGAGAGGAGCTTGCTCTTCTTGGATGAGTTGCGAACGGGTGAGTAACGCGTAGGTAACCTGCCTTGTAGCGGGGGATAACTATTGGAAACGATAGCTAATACCGCATAACAATGGATGACACATGTCATTTATTTGAAAGGGGCAATTGCTCCACTACAAGATGGACCTGCGTTGTATTAGCTAGTAGGTGAGGTAATGGCTCACCTAGGCGACGATACATAGCCGACCTGAGAGGGTGATCGGCCACACTGGGACTGAGACACGGCCCAGACTCCTACGGGAGGCAGCAGTAGGGAATCTTCGGCAATGGGGGCAACCCTGACCGAGCAACGCCGCGTGAGTGAAGAAGGTTTTCGGATCGTAAAGCTCTGTTGTAAGTCAAGAACGGGTGTGAGAGTGGAAAGTTCACACTGTGACGGTAGCTTACCAGAAAGGGACGGCTAACTACGTGCCAGCAGCCGCGGTAATACGTAGGTCCCGAGCGTTGTCCGGATTTATTGGGCGTAAAGCGAGCGCAGGCGGTTTGATAAGTCTGAAGTTAAAGGCTGTGGCTCAACCATAGTTCGCTTTGGAAACTGTCAAACTTGAGTGCAGAAGGGGAGAGTGGAATTCCATGTGTAGCGGTGAAATGCGTAGATATATGGAGGAACACCGGTGGCGAAAGCGGCTCTCTGGTCTGTAACTGACGCTGAGGCTCGAAAGCGTGGGGAGCGAACAGGATTAGATACCCTGGTAGTCCACGCCGTAAACGATGAGTGCTAGGTGTTGGATCCTTTCCGGGATTCAGTGCCGCAGCTAACGCATTAAGCACTCCGCCTGGGGAGTACGACCGCAAGGTTGAAACTCAAAGGAATTGACGGGGGCCCGCACAAGCGGTGGAGCATGTGGTTTAATTCGAAGCAACGCGAAGAACCTTACCAGGTCTTGACATCCCGATGCTATTTCTAGAGATAGAAAGTTACTTCGGTACATCGGTGACAGGTGGTGCATGGTTGTCGTCAGCTCGTGTCGTGAGATGTTGGGTTAAGTCCCGCAACGAGCGCAACCCCTATTGTTAGTTGCCATCATTCAGTTGGGCACTCTAGCGAGACTGCCGGTAATAAACCGGAGGAAGGTGGGGATGACGTCAAATCATCATGCCCCTTATGACCTGGGCTACACACGTGCTACAATGGTTGGTACAACGAGTTGCGAGTCGGTGACGGCGAGCTAATCTCTTAAAGCCAATCTCAGTTCGGATTGTAGGCTGCAACTCGCCTACATGAAGTCGGAATCGCTAGTAATCGCGGATCAGCACGCCGCGGTGAATACGTTCCCGGGCCTTGTACACACCGCCCGTCACACCACGAGAGTTTGTAACACCCGAAGTCGGTGAGGTAACCTTTTGGAGCCAGCCGCCTAAGGTGGGACAGATGATTGGGGTGAAGTCGTAACAAGGTAGCCGTATCGGAAGGTGCGGCTGGATCACCTCCTTTCTAAGGAAAAACGGAATGTACTTGAGTTTCTTATTTAGTTTTGAGAGGTCTTGTGGGGCCTTAGCTCAGCTGGGAGAGCGCCTGCTTTGCACGCAGGAGGTCAGCGGTTCGATCCCGCTAGGCTCCATTGAATCGAAAGATTCAAGTATTGTCCATTGAAAATTGAATATCTATATCAAATTCCATATGTAAGTAATTACATATAGATAGTAACAAGAAAATAAACCGAAACGCTGTGAATATTTAATGAGTTAGGTCGAAAGGCCAAAAATAAGGTTAAGTTAATAAGGGCGCACGGTGGATGCCTTGGCACTAGAAGCCGATGAAGGACGTGACTAACGACGAAATGCTTTGGGGAGCTGTAAGTGAGCAATGATCCAGAGATGTCCGAATGGGGGAACCCGGCAGGTAATGCCTGTCACTCATTACTGTTAAGGTAATGTAGAGGAAGACGCAGTGAACTGAAACATCTAAGTAGCTGTAGGAAGAGAAAGCAAAAGCGATTGCCTTAGTAGCGGCGAGCGAAACGGCAAGAGGGCAAACCGAAGAGTTTACTCTTCGGGGTTGTAGGACTGCAACGTGGACTTAAAGATTATAGAAGAACTACCTGGGAAGGTAGGCCAAAGAGAGTAATAGCCTCGTATTCGAAATAGTCTTTATACCTAGCAGTATCCTGAGTACGGCGAGACACGAGAAATCTCGTCGGAATCTGGGAGGACCATCTCCCAACCCTAAATACTCTTTAGTGACCGATAGTGAACCAGTACCGTGAGGGAAAGGTGAAAAGCACCCCGGGAGGGGAGTGAAATAGAACCTGAAACCGTGTGCCTACAACAAGTTCGAGCCCGTTAATGGGTGAGAGCGTGCCTTTTGTAGAATGAACCGGCGAGTTACGATATGATGCGAGGTTAAGTTGAAGAGACGGAGCCGTAGGGAAACCGAGTCTTAATAGGGCGCATTAGTATCATGTCGTAGACCCGAAACCATGTGACCTACCCATGAGCAGGTTGAAGGTGAGGTAAAACTCACTGGAGGACCGAACCAGGGCACGTTGAAAAGTGCTTGGATGACTTGTGGGTAGCGGAGAAATTCCAAACGAACTTGGAGATAGCTGGTTCTCTCCGAAATAGCTTTAGGGCTAGCGTCGATGTTAAGTCTCTTGGAGGTAGAGCACTGTTTGGGTGAGGGGTCCATCCCGGATTACCAATCTCAGATAAACTCCGAATGCCAATGAGATATAATCGGCAGTCAGACTGCGAGTGCTAAGATCCGTAGTCGAAAGGGAAACAGCCCAGACCACCAGCTAAGGTCCCAAAATATATGTTAAGTGGAAAAGGATGTGGGGTTGCACAGACAACTAGGATGTTAGCTTAGAAGCAGCTATTCATTCAAAGAGTGCGTAATAGCTCACTAGTCGAGTGACCCTGCGCCGAAAATGTACCGGGGCTAAAACATATTACCGAAGCTGTGGATACCTTTATAGGTATGGTAGGAGAGCGTTCTATGTGCGAAGAAGGTGTACCGTGAGGAGTGCTGGAGCGCATAGAAGTGAGAATGCCGGTATGAGTAGCGAAAGACAGGTGAGAATCCTGTCCACCGTAAGACTAAGGTTTCCAGGGGAAGGCTCGTCCGCCCTGGGTTAGTCGGGACCTAAGGAGAGACCGAAAGGTGTATCCGATGGACAACAGGTTGATATTCCTGTACTAGAGTATATAGTGATGGAGGGACGCAGTAGGCTAACTAAACCAGACGATTGGAAGTGTCTGGCCAAGCAGTGAGGTGTGATATGAGTCAAATGCTTATATCTTTAACATTGAGCTGTGATGGGGAGCGAAGTTTAGTAGCGAAGTTAGTGATGTCACACTGCCGAGAAAAGCTTCTAGCGTTAATTATACTCTACCCGTACCGCAAACC
This sequence comes from Streptococcus thermophilus, assembly GCF_010120595.1. Classification (NCBI taxonomy): domain Bacteria; kingdom Bacillati; phylum Bacillota; class Bacilli; order Lactobacillales; family Streptococcaceae; genus Streptococcus; species Streptococcus thermophilus. Next base: position 161,598 of record NZ_CP038020.1, on the reverse strand, counting down.
GACACAGGTAGTCGAGGCGAGTAGCCTCAGGTGAGCGAGAGAACTCTCGTTAAGGAACTCGGCAAAATGGCCCCGTAACTTCGGGAGAAGGGGCGCTGACTGATGGTCAGCCGCAGTGAATAGGCCCAAGCAACTGTTTATCAAAAACACAGCTCTCTGCTAAATCGTAAGATGATGTATAGGGGGTGACGCCTGCCCGGTGCTGGAAGGTTAAGAGGAGTGCTTAGCGTAAGCGAAGGCATGAATTGAAGCCCCAGTAAACGGCGGCCGTAACTATAACGGTCCTAAGGTAGCGAAATTCCTTGTCGGGTAAGTTCCGACCCGCACGAAAGGCGTAATGATTTGGGCACTGTCTCAACGAGAGACTCGGTGAAATTTTAGTACCTGTGAAGATGCAGGTTACCCGCGACAGGACGGAAAGACCCCATGGAGCTTTACTGCAGTTTGATATTGAGTATCTGTACCACATGTACAGGATAGGTAGGAGCCTATGACCTCGGGACGCCAGTTTCGAGTGAGGCGTTGTTGGGATACTACCCTTGTGTTATGGCTACTCTAACCCAGATAGGTTATCCCTATCGGAGACAGTGTCTGACGGGCAGTTTGACTGGGGCGGTCGCCTCCTAAAAGGTAACGGAGGCGCCCAAAGGTTCCCTCAGAATGGTTGGAAATCATTCGCAGAGTGTAAAGGTATAAGGGAGCTTGACTGCGAGAGCTACAACTCGAGCAGGGACGAAAGTCGGGCTTAGTGATCCGGTGGTTCCGTATGGAAGGGCCATCGCTCAACGGATAAAAGCTACCCTGGGGATAACAGGCTTATCTCCCCCAAGAGTTCACATCGACGGGGAGGTTTGGCACCTCGATGTCGGCTCGTCGCATCCTGGGGCTGTAGTCGGTCCCAAGGGTTGGGCTGTTCGCCCATTAAAGCGGCACGCGAGCTGGGTTCAGAACGTCGTGAGACAGTTCGGTCCCTATCCGTCGCGGGCGTAGGAAATTTGAGAGGATCTGCTCCTAGTACGAGAGGACCAGAGTGGACTTACCGCTGGTGTACCAGTTGTTCTGCCAAGAGCATCGCTGGGTAGCTATGTAGGGAAGGGATAAACGCTGAAAGCATCTAAGTGTGAAGCCCACCTCAAGATGAGATTTCCCATGATTTTATATCAGTAAGAGCCCTGAGAGATGATCAGGTTGATAGGTTAGAAGTGGAAGTGTGGTGACACATGTAGCGGACTAATACTAATAGCTCGAGGACTTATCCAACGAAAGTAACTGAGATATATTGACAACGATTTGGTTTCTTGATACAGTATAGATATTCAATTTTGAGTTGAGAATACTCAGAGTTAAGTGACGATAGCCTAGGAGATACACCTGTTCCCATGCCGAACACAGAAGTTAAGCCCTAGTACGCCTGATGTAGTTGGGGGTTGCCCCCTGTTAGATACGGTAGTCGCTTAGCCTTTATCCGCCATAGCTCAGTTGGTAGTAGCGCATGACTGTTAATCATGATGTCGTAGGTTCGAGTCCTACTGGCGGAGTATAATTTTTTAAGCTAGACAATGTCTAGCTTTTTTGGTTTGTTTTCTTGGGCTCTTTGTCAACTGTAGTGGGTGACGAAAAGCTAACATCTAGAGAGGACCGGATAGGTCCTTTTTTTATGTATGTTCAGTGTGATGAAGACACGCTTCTTAAAGTTGATAAAGTTTCTAAAACCGAAGCCCAAACGTTTGATGTCTTTGATCAACTTATTAGTCGCTTCAAGTTTCGCGTTTGAATAGTCCGTTTCTAGTGCGTTTTTGATGTATTGCTTGTGTCTAAGAAAAGTCCTAAAGACAGTTTGAAAATAATGATTGACCTTGCTCCTATTTTCCTCTATTAGTTCAAAGAACTCATCTCTCTTCTCCTGAAAGTGAAAAAGCAAAAGCTGATAAAGTGTATAGTAGTCAGTAAGCTCTTTTGAAAAGACTAGTGTCTTCACAACAACTTCATGTGGTGCTAAAGTTTGGCGGAAAGTCTTTGAATAAAAAGAGTTGAGAGATAGTTTACGGCTGTCCTTTTGGAAGAGTCGCCAGTGATTTTTCAAGGCTCGATAGGGTAGTGACTTCTTATCGAACTGGTTCATAATTGCAATTCTTGTCTTTAAAAAGGCACGTCCAAGGTGCTGGATGATGTGGAAACGATCAAGAACGATTTTTGCGTTTGGAAAGAGCTTGCGAGCCAGTGGAATATAAGCTCCAGACATATCCATCGTGATAAACTGTACCTGTTGTCGGACTTTCAATGGATACTTCAAAAAGTAGTTTCGTATAGTAGTTTGGCGGCGATTATCAAGGATGGTTATGAGTTCGTTTGTCTCATAATTCTGCGCTACAAAAGCCAATTCCCCTTTCTTGAACCCAAACTCATCCCAGGACATAACAGCAGGGAGTTTGTCATAATGTTCCTTGAAAGTAAACTGATCAAGCTTACGATAGACAGTGGACGTCGACACGCGAAGTCTTCTTGCAATATCAGTTAGTGACACTTTCTCAGTTAGGAGTTGTGTAACTTTTTGTCGGACTAGATTGGAGATTTGGCAGTTTTTCTCAACGATAGATGTCTCAGCCACCCTTACTCTCCTACAACTTTTACACTGGAAACGACGTTTTTTCAGACGTAGTAGAGTTGGCGTTCCCGCTTGCTCGAGAAGAGGGATTTTAGAAGGCTTTTGAAAGTCGTACTTGATCATCTTTCCATGGCAATGAGGACATGATGGTGCAGGGTAATCAAATTTTGCTTGAATCTCGATATGAGTGTCAGTTTCAAAAACAAGTGAAATCTTGATATTTTGGTCTTTAATTCCGATTAATTCTGTGGTATTCTTAATAAGTCTCATAAGTTCTTCCTAATGATGGTTTGGTTGCTTTTCATTATAGTTCTTATGGGACTTTTTGTGTACACTCAAAAAGCTCTATAATCCCTACAGTAGTTTTACCCACTACAGAAATTATAGAGCCTTTTCTTGTTAATTACTAATTTTTTAGGTATTATATGAATATATTTTTTATTTGAGGTATTATTATGTCAATTTTTGCATCGGCTTTTACGCCCATTTCTGTCTCTTCGGCTAAGGAGAACATTGCTTCAGCTGAAAAATTTATTTTGTTTATTGGACGTCCTTCGTGCCCGTATTGTCAGCTTTTTGAGCCTAAATTATCAAATGTTGCACGTAAGTCTGAATTTAATATTTTTTATATTAATAGTGAAAATACTGATGAACTGGGAGAGATTCAGGCTTTACGTAAACGCTATGGTATTGCGACTGTACCTGCATTGTTTGTCTCAGAAAAAGGAGCTGCGAAGGTTGTTTGTGACTCTTCGCTCTCTGAGGAAGACATTTTAGATTTTATCTCTTAAGTTATTTATTTAGAGGTTCTTATGTTTGTTTGTAAACACGAGGGCCAGTATTATGAAACAGATCGAATGGGAATTACTCATCATTCAAATTATGTTCAATGGATGGAAAAAGGCCAGAACTTTTTTCTAAGGAATTTAGGACGGCCTTATGAAAAATTGAAGAGGAGGGTATTATTTCTCCTGTTATTTCTATTTCGTGTGAATACAAAGCTACAACAACTTTCGCAGATCAGGTTTCTATAGGGATTTCTGTTAAAAGTGTTAAACTTTCTAAACTTTCTTTTCTGTATAGAATGGTAAATCAAGATTGTATTTTAGTTTGTACAACTGTTTCAGAGCATAGTTTTTTGTCTAAAGTAGTTTTGTTAATCTAAAAAATGATTTCCCTGTATTCTTTGCTTTGTCAAAAGAACTATTAACTTTAGAATAAAAAAGAAAATCAAAATGATTTTCTTTTTTATTCTGCAAGAAGTTTTTGATAAATATTTAAATTTTCATCATCAAAGACGTTAAAAATAACTTTTTTTACAATTTCAGAGTGATCAATAAAGGATTTTACAGTTTTGATTGCGATCTCTGCTGCTTTTTGTTTTGGAAAATTGAAATCGCCAGTTGATATACATGGTATAGCAATTGATTCTATCTTGTTTTTTTCAGCTAGTGCTAATACTGAAAGATATGATTTAATCAAAAGATCTTCGTCAATTGGTGTTACTTGGTTTCCAATTTTTGGACCAACTGTATGGATAACAAAGGCAGAAGGGAGATTGTAGGCTGGGGTTATTTTAGCCATTCCTACTGGTTCTTCATATCCTTGTTCTAAGATGAGTTCGAAACAAGCCTGACGTAACTGGACACCTGCATATGTATGAATAGCATTATCAACACAATTATGGAGTGGTTTCATACATCCAAGTAAGGTCTTATTTGCTGCATTTACTATTGCATCGATCTCTAGTCTTGTAATATCACCTTTCCATAGATAGATTCTCTTATCTTGAGGAATAGACTGGAGAGAGTTGAGTTGTACAATTCCTCGTTCACCTTTTCTAACTTGTAGGTAAAGGTCTTGTATGGTCAAGAATTGTGTTGATGCTGCCATTGGTTTACGAGTATTAAAGAGTGCTCTTAGGAGTTTCTGCTTTTCTTCGAGCTCTTCTGGAACAATCAAATCATGTAATTCTAGATTTTCTTTTTTGAGTTCACCTATGAGATAGGTGATCATTGCATCTTTATCCATATTTACTCTTTTCTATTTTTTTAGTTTATTTATTATTATACTCTCAAGGTATTCTATGGGCAAGTGATGTCCATGATAGGCAATGACTAATATTTGATAAGAAATTCTTATGTATATATCAAATTCTTGCAATGGCCTTTAGAATCATATAGAATAGGTCTACAAATGTTTTATAATATCTAGGAGGATAATTAAATGACAAAAGTAGTAACAGACTCTACATTTGAACAAGAAACAGCTGAAGGACTCGTCTTGATTGATTTTTGGGCTACTTGGTGTGGGCCTTGCTTGATGCAAGCACCAATTCTTGAGCAACTTTCTGAAGAGATTTCAGAAGATGAACTAAAGATTGTGAAGATTGATGTTGATGAGAATCCAGAAACAGCACAAAAATTTGGAATTATGTCTATCCCAACTTTGTTATTCAAAAAAGATGGTGAGGTTGTTAAGCAAGTTGCAGGTGTCCATACAAAAGAACAAATTAAAGCCATCGTTTCTGAGCTTAGCTAAGTAATCATGGCCATTCCATTTAGGGAGAGTTTATTTTTTTGAACGATGAGGAGAGTCAAATGTCTTATTCATTTCAAAACCCTAGTGCTGAGGTTATAGAATCTTATTTAAAATCAGCAAAGACTATCGCAATCGTTGGTCTATCTCATCGTAAGGAGGCAGCATCTTATCAAGTTGCGCATTTCCTACAAGCTGCTGGTTATCGTATCATACCAGTAAATCCTAAACTAGAAGGTCAGGAGCTTCTAGGAGAGCATGTTTATGCTTATCTTAAGGACATCCCGTTTTCAGTAGATATTGTTGATGTTTTTAGACGCAGTGAGTATTTACCAGATGTTGCTTATGATTTTCTTGAAACGAAGGACAGAATTTTTTGGAGTCAAATCGGTCTTGAAAATGAAGAGGCAGAGACTATTCTTCGTCAATCTAATAGACAGGATATTGTAATGAATCGCTGTACAAAGATAGAATATATGCGACTCTTTGTTTAATAAAATGAAAAGATGAGTGAGCTAAGCTCGCTCCTTTTTGTTATAATAGACCTATGATTAAAATTTTTGATACACATACCCATCTTAATGTGGATAATTTTGCAGGAAAAGAACAAGAAGAAGTAGATTTTGCAGCTGAACTTGGTGTTGTTAAAATGAATATTGTTGGTTTTGATAAAGCGACAATTAAGAAGTCTTTAGCACTGTCAGAGCAATACGACCAGCTATATAGTACAATCGGATGGCATCCTACAGAAGCAGGATCATATACTCAGGAAATTGAGGATATGATTGTGTCACAATTGGGAAATCCAAACGTAGTGGCACTTGGGGAGATTGGTTTGGACTATTATTGGATGGAAGATTCTAAGGAGGTTCAGATTGAGGTCTTTAAGCGTCAAATAGCCTTGTCAAAGGAATATAATTTGCCTTTCGTTGTACACACACGTGACGCAATAGAGGATACTTACGAGATTATTAAAGAAGTTGGGGTTGGTCCTTGTGGTGGGATTATGCACTCATACTCAGGGTCCCTGGAGATGGCTCAAAAATTTGTTGAGCTCGGTATGATGATTTCATTTTCAGGTGTTGTAACTTTTAAGAAGGCTTTGGATGTTCAAGAAGCTGCCCAGTACTTACCTTTAGATAAGATTTTAGTTGAAACAGATGCACCGTATCTAGCACCTGTGCCAAAACGTGGTCGTGAAAATCGTACAGGGTATACACGTTATGTGGTGGATAAGATTGCCGAGCTTCGTGGTTTAACAAGTGAAGAGATTGCAAGAGTTACTTATGACAATGCGATGAGGATTTTTGGTCTGAATGAGTAAAATAAAAATTCAAGAAGTTATCGTCGTAGAAGGCAAGGATGATACGGCAAATTTGAGACGTTTTTATGAGGTGGATACCTATGAAACTAGAGGCTCTGCTATTAATGAGGATGACTTAGAGCGTATCGATAAGCTTAATGAATTACGAGGAGTGATTGTTTTCACAGATCCAGATTATAATGGAGAACGTATTCGGAAAATCATCATGGAAGCTGTTCCGACAGCAAAGCATGCTTTTTTGAACCGTGGTGAAGCAAGTCCAAAATCTAAGACAAGAGGCCGTTCCTTGGGAGTCGAGCATGCAAATTTTGAAGATATTCAGAAGGCACTGGCTGGAGTTCTAGGTAGTTACGATGATGATAATCAGTTTGATATTCGTAAATCAGATCTCATGAAGTTAGGACTTTTGATGGGATCGGATAGCCGTAAACGTCGAGAATATTTGGGGGAAGCGCTTCGTATTGGTTATTGCAATGGAAAGCAACTATTAAAACGTTTGGAATTGTTTGGAATTACTTTAGAAGAGCTTGAAGAGGTCATGGCGAAATACTAGGATTATTAGTGCTCTTAGAAATTAAGAAGTCGCTAAAGTTGCTGCTAAATAGTTTATTTTAGCAGTCGAGATAATTAAGAATCTGATTTAATTTTGAATCAAGGCAACAAGAATCCTGATATTAAAAATAAGAAAAGAGAATAAATGAGAATTGCAGATTATAGTGTGACCAAGGCTGTTCTTGAACGTCACGGTTTTACTTTTAAGAAGTCTTTTGGACAGAACTTCTTAACAGATACAAATATTTTACAAAAGATTGTTGATACGGCAGAGATTAATAAAAATGTCAATGTTATCGAAATTGGGCCAGGTATTGGAGCATTAACTGAATTCTTGGCTGAAAATGCTTCGGAAGTTATGGCATTTGAAATTGATGAGCGATTGGTTCCGATTTTGGAAGACACTTTGCGTGATCATGATAATGTTAAAGTGATTAACGAAGACGTTCTCAAGGCAGATTTACAGACACGTGTCAAAGAATTTGAAAATCCAGATCTACCAATCAAGGTTGTAGCCAACCTGCCATACTATATTACGACACCAATTTTAATGCATTTGATTGAGAGTAAGATTCCTTTTTCAGAATTTGTTGTTATGATGCAAAAAGAAGTTGCAGATCGTATTTCTGCTGAGCCCAATACAAAGGCCTATGGTTCGTTATCCATCGCTGTGCAATATTATATGACTGCCAAGGTGGCATTCGCTGTCCCTCGTACAGTTTTTGTGCCAGCACCTAATGTTGACTCGGCTATTTTGAAGATGACACGCCGTAAGCAACCTTTAGTCGAAGTTAAAGACGAAGATTTCTTTTTCCGTGTATCAAAGGCTAGTTTTTTGCATCGTCGCAAGACGCTTTGGAATAATCTGACAAGTCATTTTGGTAAGTCTGAAGAAGTTAAAAACAAGCTTGATCAGGCTTTGGAAAATGCAGCTATAAAACCTTCTATTCGGGGAGAGGCACTGTCTATTTCGGATTTTGCACGTCTCTCAGATGCTTTGAGAGAAGCTGGTCTATAATTCAAAAATCCCACTGAATGTCAGTGGGATTTTTGCTATGCGGAGAAAGGGAGTTGAACCCTCACGCTTGAAAAAGCACATGCGCCTGAAGCATGCGTGTCTGCCATTCCACCACCTCCGCAGTGATAGTATTATTATACTGCAAGTTAGTAAAAATTCAAGGAGTCCAAAGGAATTGTGCTCCGTGCTTGTTTTGGGTCAGAAATGCTTCTAGTTTTGTGGTATAATAAGGCTATTAAACGAATGAGGAGTTCACTTGCAAGGAAGAATTATCAAAGCACTAGCAGGTTTCTATTATGTAGAGCATGATGGTGTTGTTTACCAGACGCGTGCACGAGGAAATTTTAGAAAAAAAGGGCAAACACCTTATGTTGGAGATTTTGTTGAATTTTCGGCAGAGGAAAATTCAGAGGGCTATATCCTTAAAATCGGTCAACGAATCAATAGTCTAGTGCGTCCGCCCATTGTCAATATCGATCAGGCTGTGGTTATTATGTCTGCTAAGGAACCAGATTTTAACAGTAATCTTTTGGATCGTTTTTTGGTTTTATTAGAGCATAAACATATAAAACCTGTAATCTATATTTCTAAGATGGACTTGGTTGAAGATGATTCGGAGATGAAGAGTATTCAAACACAGTATCAACGAATTGGTTTTAATTTTGTCTTTACTTTGGAAGAACTATTGCCTCTCTTGGCTGATAAAGTCACAGTCTTCATGGGGCAGACTGGTGTAGGAAAATCGACTCTGCTAAATCGTATTGCCCCGCAGTTAAATTTAGAAACAGGTGAAATTTCGGACAGTCTAGGTCGTGGTCGTCACACAACAAGGGCTGTAAGCCTTTATGATGTTCATGGTGGGAAGATTGCTGACACACCTGGGTTCTCTTCACTAGACTATGAAGTGGCTAATGCAGAAGATTTGAGTGAAGCTTTTCCAGAAATTCGTCAGGCCAGTCATGGCTGTAAGTTCCGTTCCTGTACCCACACCCATGAACCTTCTTGTGCTGTTAAAGATGAAGTGGAAAATGGTCAAATCTGGGAAGTTCGTTATGATAATTACCTTCAATTTTTAAGTGAAATTGAAAACCGTCGCGAAATATATAAAAAAACTATCAAAAGAAAGTAGGTCTCTCATGTCATATAAAATTGCTCCATCTATCCTAGCTGCTGATTACGCTAATTTTGCTTCTGAACTAGCTCGTATTGATGCATCAGGCGCAGAATATGTTCATATCGATATCATGGATGGCCAATTTGTTCCGAATATCAGTTGGGGAGCAGATGTGGTTGCTAGCATGCGTAAACATAGTAAGTTAGTTTTTGATTGTCATCTTATGGTTGTTGATCCTGAGCGTTATGTGACTGCTTACGCACAGGCTGGTGCAGATATTGTGACTATTCATGTCGAAGCTACTAAACACATTCATGGTGCCATTCAGAAGATTAAAGCTGCTGGTATGAAAGCAGGTGTTGTAATCAATCCTGGCACACCAGTTGAGGCACTTATTCCAGTACTTGCTCTAGTGGATCAAGTACTTATTATGACTGTAAACCCAGGTTTTGGTGGTCAGACCTTTATTCCAGAAATGATGTCTAAGGTAGAACAGGTCGTTGAACTTCGCCAAAAAGGTGGCTATTCATTCGATATTGAAGTTGATGGTGGTGTAGATAACAAAACCATCGCAGCATGTGCTAAGGCGGGAGCTAATGTTTTTGTAGCGGGCTCTTACCTTTTCAAAAATCATGATTTGACTGCGCAAGTTCAAACGCTCCGTGATGCTATCGATGCCTAAAATAGCTTTGTTTGTCGGTGGTGAGCTAGATTGGTTCACTACCGATTTTGATTATTTTGTTGGAGTGGATCGTGCTTGTTTGTACTTACTGGAGTTAGGGTTACCTCTTGACCTGGCTGTAGGGGATTTTGATTCGGTCTCTGAGTTAGAATTAGACGTCATTCAATCGACAGCTAAATTTTGTAAGAAAGCTTCAGCTGAGAAGAATGACACAGACACTGAGTTAGCTTTAAAATTGATTTTTCAGGCTTACCCCGAAGCTGAAGTAACCATTTTTGGTGCTTTTGGTGGTAGGATAGATCATATGTTGTCAAATGTATTTCTAGTCAGCGATCCGCAACTAGCTCCTTTTATGGATCGTATCTGCTTACGGGATAAGCAAAATAAAATTACTTATTGTTCAGAAGGCAAACATGAATTTCTTCCAGAACCTGATATGACTTATATATCCTTTTTACAGGAAGGTGATGGAGAACTGACGATTTTGGGAGCAAAATATGAATTAACCAGTAGTAATTATTTTCAAAAAAAAATCTATTCCAGCAATGAATTCGTTGATGGTCCAATTCATGTGACGGTACCAAATGGATACGTGATTATCATCCAGACTAGAGATAGGAGTTAGTATGATCTACCTGCTTACACTTTTGACTTTTTTAAGCCTAGGGTTTTTGGCTGTTCTCTACTTGAAGAATGTGGAGTTAAAAGAACAGCTTAACAAGACTCTGGAAGAAAATGCAGATAATCTTTCAGATCAAATTTCTTTTCAGTTAGAAAATTTTGCTAAAACAAATCAACTCGAAACGACAAAGCAATTGAATCAATTGCAGGTGGCACTTTATCAACAATTGACAGATATTCGCGAGGTTTTGCACCAAAACTTATCCGATAATCGAGATCGTTCTGATCAACGCCTAGAGCAAATAAACCAAAGCCTGGCGAAAGCTGTTAGGGATATGCAGGATTCCAATGAGAAACGTTTGGAACAAATGCGTCAGACAGTTGAAGAGAAACTGGAACAAACTTTACAAACACGTTTACAAGCGTCTTTTGAGACGGTTTCAAGACAGCTAGAATCTGTTAACCAAGGTTTGGGGGAAATGAAAAATGTTGCTAAGGATGTTGGGAGCCTCAACAAGGTCCTTTCAAATACAAAAACACGTGGTATTCTGGGAGAACTTCAATTAGGACAAATTATTGAAGATATACTGGCTGCTAATCAGTACGAGCGAGAATTTCCTACGGTATCAGGTTCAAGTGAACGGGTTGAATATGCAATTAAGATGCCTGGAAATCATAAAGACGAATATGTCTACCTCCCGATAGATTCTAAGTTTCCCCTAGAAGATTATTATCGTCTGGAAGATGCTTATGAATCTGGCGATAAAGAGCAGATTGAGAGTCATCGTAGGTCACTTATGACTAGTATTCGACGATTTGCCAAGGATATTAATAAGAAGTATCTTAATCCACCTGAGACTACCAATTTTGGTATATTATTTTTGCCGACGGAAGGACTTTATGCTGAGGTGGTACGACAGCCGGCCTTCTTTGACGCCCTTCGTCGCGAGGAGAATATTGTAATTGCAGGTCCATCAACATTATCTGCACTCTTGAATTCATTATCTGTAGGATTTAGAACTTTGAATATTCAAAAGAATGCGGATGATATTAGTAAAATTTTAGGCAACGTTAAACTGGAGTTCGGTAAGTTTGGAGATATGCTTGCTAAGGCTCAAAAACAATTAAATACAGCAAGTAAAACTGTCGATAGTCTGCTTAACACACGGAGCAGGGCAATTGTTAGAGCTCTTGATACCATTGAAACCTACCAAGATAGTGCGACACAAAGTTTGTTAGATTTACCACGATTAGAAAATGAGGATGAGCATGAAAATTAATCAAATGAAAAAAGATGAGTATTTTGAAGGCTTTTATCTGATTAAGCGTGCAGAAGTACGTAAGACACGAGCGGGAAAGGACTACATTGCCTTTACCTTCCAGGATGATTCTGGTGAGATTTCAGGAAATTTATGGGATGCTCAGCCTTATAATGTTGAAGAATTTACAGCTGGTAAGGTAGTCCATATGAAAGGACGCCGAGAGGTTTATAATAACACGCCTCAAGTCAATCAAATTACCTTGCGACTCCCTTTATTTGGTGAACCGAATGATCCGGCTGATTTTAAGGGAAAGCCACCGGTAAATTTATCCGAAGTGCGTGAATATCTTGAGCAGATGATTTTCAAAATAGAGGAAGCTACATGGCAACGTGTGGTCCGTGCCCTTTATCGTAAGCATAATAAGGAGTTTTTTAGTTTTCCTGCTGCTAAAACAAACCATCATGCCTTTGAAAGTGGATTAGCTTATCATACAGCGACTATGATTCGCTTGGCTGATAGTATTGGAGATATTTATCCAGAGCTAAATAAGAGTTTGCTCTTTGCAGGAATTATGCTACATGACCTAGCTAAGGTCATTGAATTAACTGGTCCTGAAAATACAGAATATACCGTTCGTGGAAACTTGATTGGTCACATAGCTTTGATTGATGAAGAAATCACCAAAGTTCTTGTCGAGCTTAATATTGATGATACACGTGAGGATGTTGTTGTTTTACGTCATGTCATTTTAAGTCACCACGGGCAATTGGAGTATGGAAGTCCAGTTCGTCCTCGTATCATGGAAGCGGAGGTTATCCATATGATTGATAATCTCGATGCTAGTATGATGATGATGACGACAGCTCTTAACTTAGTTGGACCAGGAGAGATGACTAATCGTCTATTTGCCATGGATAACCGTTCTTTCTATAAGCCAAAATGTGATTAGAAGCGAAAGTAAGTGAACATTTAATGAAAAAATGTTCGCTTTTTATTGTATTATGGTATAATAGTTAAAAAATACAGAAAATATAGGTAACATATGAAATTAAAACGAAGTGAGCGTATGGTAGTGATTTCAAACTACCTGATTAATAATCCATATAAACTAACAAGTCTTAATACCTTTGCAGAGCGTTATGAAGCTGCTAAGTCGTCAATCTCAGAAGACGTTGCTATTATTAAAAAAGCTTTTGAAGAAAGTCAAATAGGGGAAATCGAAACAGTAACGGGTGCCTCTGGGGGTGTTATATTTACACCAACTATTTCTGATGAAGATGCAAGAAGTCTAGTTGAAAATCTTTGTGAACGCCTTTCTGAGAGTGATCGTATCTTGCCAGGTGGTTATCTCTATCTATCTGATTTATTAAGTACCCCATCGATTTTGAAAAATGTTGGTCGTATTATTGCTAGTGCTTTTAAAGGGCAAAAAATTGATGCTGTAATGACTGTTGCTACAAAAGGTGTGCCTTTGGCAAATGCAGTGGCAGATGTCTTGAATATTCCATTTGTTATTGTTCGTCGTGATCTGAAAATCACAGAAGGATCAACAGTCTCAGTAAACTACGTCAGTGGCTCAAGCAATCGTATTGAAAAAATGTTCCTTTCAAAACGCAGTTTGAAACCAAATAGTCGTGTTCTTATTGTTGATGATTTTCTTAAAGGTGGCGGCACTATTACCGGTATGATTAGTTTGCTTTCGGAATTTGATAGTGAGTTGGTGGGTGTAGCTGTATTTGCAGAGAATGCCAAAGCCGATCGAGACATTCATGAATACAAATCATTGCTCACTGTATCTGACATCGATGTAAAATCACAAAAAGTAGAAGTTGAAGTAGGTAATATTTTCGATAAATCAAAAGCTTAGAACGTAATTCCTAATTTAATATTTAGGAATTTTCTTTTTGGCAAGAATTTGTTGACAATGTTCCTTAGAATATGGTATTATATCAGACGGTACTTTTTACTTTTGGTCTCTCAAAAGTGTACAGAGACGTGCTGACATAAGTTGCAAAAGTACACACAGATATGGATTGTCACCAGTGCCATATCAACCAAAAATAAAAAACACAGGAGAATGTAGATGCCTACAATTAACCAATTGGTTCGTAAACCACGTCAATCAAAAGTTGTTAAATCTAAATCACCAGCTTTGAACGTTGGTTACAACAGCCACAAAAAAGTTCAAACTAACGTATCTTCACCACAAAAACGTGGTGTTGCAACACGTGTTGGAACAATGACACCTAAAAAACCTAACTCAGCCCTTCGTAAATTTGCTCGTGTACGTTTGAGCAACCTTATCGAAGTTACTGCTTACATCCCAGGTATCGGACACAACCTCCAAGAACACAGCGTTGTTCTTATCCGTGGTGGACGTGTAAAAGACCTTCCAGGGGTACGTTACCACATCGTCCGTGGTGCACTTGATACTGCAGGTGTAGCTGATCGTAAACAAAGCCGTTCTAAATACGGTACTAAACGTCCTAAAGGGTAAGAAGGGAGATAAGATAAAATGAGTCGTAAAAATAGAGCGCCTAAACGCGAAGTATTGGCAGATCCATTGTACAATTCAAAAATTGTTACACGTCTTATCAACCGTGTAATGCTTGATGGTAAACGTGGTACTGCTGCAACAATCGTATACGATGCTTTCGAGCAAATCAAAGAAGCAACTGGAAACGATGCTCTTGAAGTATTCGAAACAGCTATGGACAACATCATGCCTGTACTTGAAGTACGTGCACGTCGTGTTGGTGGTTCAAACTACCAAGTCCCAGTTGAAGTTCGTCCAGAACGTCGTACAACTCTTGGTCTTCGTTGGTTGGTTAACGCATCACGTGCGCGTGGTGAACACACTATGAAAGAACGTCTTGCAAAAGAAATCATGGATGCTGCAAACAACACTGGAGCAGCAGTTAAGAAACGTGAAGATACTCACAAAATGGCTGAAGCAAACCGTGCCTTTGCACACTTCCGCTGGTAATTATAAGTTTCAAGCTGTATTACAGTCATATATTATTCATAAGCTGAGGCTTTGGAACTGTAACAGCTTGAGTTTTGGTTTTGGTTCAAATTGTATAATTTATATCGTTTGAAAACCAGTTGAATATCATTGAAGAACGGGTAGGTCCTGCCTATCCGTTTTTTGACAATAATGTTATTATAAATAAGTAAACTAAAATATTTATAGGAGAATAAACCTAATGGCACGCGAATTTTCACTTGCAAAAACTCGTAATATCGGTATCATGGCCCACGTCGATGCTGGTAAAACAACTACAACAGAGCGTATCCTTTACTACACTGGTAAAATTCATAAAATCGGTGAAACTCACGAAGGTGCATCACAAATGGACTGGATGGAGCAAGAACAAGAACGTGGTATCACAATCACTTCTGCCGCTACAACAGCGCAATGGAATGGTCACCGTGTTAACATCATCGATACACCAGGACACGTGGACTTCACTATCGAAGTACAACGTTCACTCCGTGTATTGGATGGTGCCGTAACCGTTCTTGACTCACAATCAGGTGTAGAACCTCAAACTGAAACAGTTTGGCGTCAAGCAACTGAGTATGGTGTTCCACGTATCGTATTTGCTAACAAAATGGATAAAATCGGTGCTGACTTCCTTTACTCAGTAAGCACACTTCATGATCGTCTTCAAGCAAATGCACACCCAATTCAATTACCAATCGGTGCTGAAGATGACTTCCGTGGTATCATTGACTTGATTAAAATGAAAGCTGAAATCTATACTAATGACCTAGGTACAGATATTCTTGAAGAAGATATTCCAGCTGAATACGTAGATCAAGCAAACGAATACCGTGAAAAATTGATCGAAGCAGTTGCTGAAACTGACGAAGATTTGATGATGAAATACCTTGAAGGTGAAGAAATCACTAACGATGAATTGAAAGCAGCTATTCGTCGTGCTACAATTAACGTTGAATTCTTCCCAGTTCTTTGTGGTTCAGCCTTCAAAAACAAAGGTGTTCAATTGATGCTTGATGCGGTTATTGACTACCTTCCAAGTCCACTTGATATTCCAGCCATCAAAGGTATTAACCCAGATACAGGCGAAGAAGAAACTCGTCCTGCTTCTGATGAAGCGCCATTTGCAGCTCTTGCCTTTAAGATCATGACTGACCCTTTTGTAGGTCGTTTAACATTTATCCGTGTTTACTCAGGAATCCTTCAATCAGGTTCTTACGTAATGAATACTTCTAAAGGTAAACGTGAACGTATCGGACGAATCCTTCAAATGCACGCTAACAGCCGTCAAGAAATCGAACAAGTTTATGCCGGTGATATCGCTGCTGCTATCGGTTTGAAAGATACTACAACTGGTGACTCATTGACTGATGAAAAAGCTAAAGTTATTCTTGAGTCAATCGAAGTTCCAGAACCAGTTATCCAATTGATGGTTGAGCCTAAGACTAAAGCTGACCAAGATAAAATGGCTATCGGTCTTCAAAAACTTGCTGAAGAAGATCCAACATTCCGTGTTGAAACTAACCCTGAAACTGGTGAAACTGTTATCTCTGGTATGGGTGAACTTCACCTTGATGTCCTTGTTGACCGTTTGAAACGTGAACACAAGGTTGAAGCCAATGTTGGTGCCCCACAAGTATCATATCGTGAAACATTCCGTGCTGCAACACAAGCACGTGGATTCTTCAAACGCCAATCAGGTGGTAAAGGTCAATTTGGTGACGTTTGGATTGAATTTACTCCAAACGAAGAAGGTAAAGGATTCGAATTCGAAAATGCTATCGTTGGTGGTGTGGTTCCACGTGAATTCATCCCTGCAGTAGAAAAAGGATTGGAAGAATCAATGGCTAATGGTGTCCTTGCTGGATACCCAATGGTTGACATTAAAGCTAAGCTTTATGATGGTTCATACCACGATGTCGATTCATCTGAAACTGCCTTTAAGATTGCTGCATCTCTTGCACTTAAAGAAGCTGCTAAGACTGCACAACCAACTATTCTTGAGCCAATGATGCTTGTAACTATCACTGTTCCAGAAGAGAACCTTGGTGATGTTATGGGTCACGTTACTGCTCGTCGTGGACGTGTTGATGGTATGGAAGCACACGGTAACAGCCAAATCGTTCGTGCCTATGTACCACTTGCTGAAATGTTCGGTTATGCAACAACACTTCGTTCTGCAACTCAAGGACGCGGTACATTCATGATGGTATTTGATCACTATGAAGATGTTCCAAAATCAGTTCAAGAAGAAATCATCAAGAAAAATTCTGGTGAAGCTTAATTAGAAGTTTTTAAGTTAAGGTGCTTATGAAAGTAAGTGCCTTTTTCTATTTGCATTTTCCTGAAAAAAATTATATAATGGATATGTTAAAAGGTTAAATGAAAGCCCTCAAGTTAATCTTTTCACAATAGGGAGAGCTCGCTCTCAAAATTATATTTATTTGATTTTCATAAGGAGGAAATCACTAATGGTAGTTAAAGTTGGTATTAACGGTTTCGGCCGTATCGGTCGTCTTGCTTTCCGTCGTATCCAAAACGTAGAAGGTGTTGAAGTTACACGCATCAACGACCTTACTGATCCAGTTATGCTTGCACACTTGTTGAAATACGACACAACTCAAGGTCGTTTCGACGGTACTGTTGAATTAAAAGATGGTGGATTCGAAGTTAACGGTAAATTCGTTAAAGTTTCTGCAGAACGTGATCCAGAACAAATTGACTGGGCTAACGATGGTGTAGAAATCGTTCTTGAAGCAACTGGTTTCTTTACTAAGAAAGTGCTTGCTGAAAAACACTTGCACCCTGGTGGAGCTAAGAAAGTTGTTATTACTGCTCCTGGTGGAAATGATGTTAAAACAATTGTATTTAACACTAACCACGATATCCTTGATGGTACTGAAACAGTTATCTCAGGCGCTTCATGTACTACAAACTGTTTGGCTCCAATGGCTAAAGCACTTAATGACAACTTTGGTGTTGTTGAAGGGTTGATGACTACTATCCATGCTTACACTGGTGACCAAATGATCCTTGACGGACCACACCGTGGTGGGGACCTTCGTCGTGCACGTGCTGGTGCTGCAAATATCGTTCCTAACTCAACTGGTGCTGCTAAAGCTATCGGTCTTGTAATCCCAGAATTGAACGGTAAACTTGACGGATCTGCACAACGTGTTCCAATTCCAACTGGATCAGTTACTGAATTGGTAGCAGTCTGTGAAAAGAACGTTACTGTTGATGAAGTGAACGCAGCTATGAAAGCAGCTACAAACGAATCATATGGATACACAGAAGATCCGATTGTATCTTCAGATATCGTAGGTATGTCTTACGGTTCATTGTTTGACGCAACTCAAACTAAAGTTCTCGACGTTGACGGTAAACAATTGGTTAAAGTTGCTTCATGGTACGACAACGAAATGTCTTACACTTCACAACTTGTACGTACTCTAGAATACTTCGCGAAAATCGCTAAATAATTCAATTGTATAGGAAGAAGAGTTTAGGCTCTTCTTTTTTTCTCACGAAAACCACTAGCTGTGCTAGTGGTTCCGAAAAGCTTTTAGCGATGTATCAAAAAAGTCCCCCTAAAGTGTGTACTGACCCCAAAAAGTTAGACAATTAATTTACACAAAGGATGGAAAGTCAACGAAAAACTAGACACGGAGTTAAGAGAATTTAAGAATTATATTTTTCAAAGTCTTTTGGAGACTTGTAATCAAGACCTGAATGCATCCTTTTTGTATTGTAATAGGTCTCAATGTATTTAAATATTTCTTGAGTAGCCTCAGCTCTTGTCTCAAAATGAGCATCATTAATAAGCTCCCTCTTTAGCGTCTTATAAAAAGACTCCATCATTGCATTGTCATAGGGATTTCCTTTACGACTCATGCTAGATTGAGCACCGACTTGACGAAGAGTAGATTGATAACGAGAGCTTGTATATTGACTCCCTTGATCAGTATGGACAATCAAGCCAGGCTGAGGATGTTCTTTCCCACAAGCTTGTAAGAAGCAATCCCTCACCAGTTTATCTTGCATCCGTGAAGACATTGACCAGCCTACAATCTTACGTGAAAAAACGTCGATATTCACGGCTAAGTATAAGGTGCCTTCTTTGGTAGGGATATAGGTCATGTCTCCCAGCCATACTTTATTAGGAGCTGTTGCTTTAAAGATCTGATTAATTAAATTGGGTCTTGAAAGCGAAGCTCCTTTTCTGTTGTAATGTTTATATTTATAACGGCTTCCCTTGGCATAAAGTCCCATCAAGTGCATCAGTTTCCCAACACGTTTCGTGTTGGTCATAATACCAGTATTATGAAGTACCTTGGTAATTCTAACCGCACCATAGCGTCCCTTATGCTCATGAAAGACAGCTTTTATCTTCTCTGAGAGAATTTCTCTCTCCACTTGTTGTTTTGAAGGACGACGATGCATGTATTCATAGAAACCTGAGCGAGAAACCTTAAGAACTTTTACTGCATGCTTAATTTTTATCTTCCCATGATGTTTCAAGAGAAATTCAAAACGTTTTACTTGCTTCGCTTCAAGAAGACCCGGAACTTTTTTAGAAGTTCAAGTTCCTCCTGAAGATAACGATTTTCTTTCTCTAACAATTTAATCTTATGTTGGGCATTAGCTAGGGCTGTCCCATTGCCTGGAAAAGCACTTTCTCCATATTCTTCAACTTCTTGAACCCAGCGATAAAGACTATTGGCATGAACCTCAAGCTCTTGGCTGACTTCTTTAACAGAGTAACCTTCTTCAAGAATGAGTTTTACTGCAGAATTTTTAAATTGTTTATCGAATTTTCTTCTTGCCATAATAAACCTTTCCACGATTTCTCTTAACTTTGTGTCTAGTTTATTATAACCTTTCCAGGACTTAGTTCTGTATTGCACAGGACCAAGTCCTTTTAATTTTACCTTAATGTGTTTGTTGTTGTAATAATCAATATAGTCTACAATAGCTTGTTCCAATTGCTCAAGTGAGTGAAACGTCTTCTCGTAACCATAAAACATCTCAGACTTAAGAATGCCAAAGAAGGACTCCATCATACCATTGTCTGGACTATTTCCCTTACGTGACATGGACGGTTGGATCCCTTTATCCTCTAAAAATTGATGATAATACTGATGTTGGTATTGCCAACCTTGGTCACTATGGAGAATTGTATTTTCATAATGCTCCTCTGTGAAGGACTGGTCTAACATAGATTTCACTTGTTCTAAGTTTGGTGAAGTTGAGAGATTATAAGCGATAATTTCGCTGTTGAAACCATCTAAAACAGGCGATAAATACAATTTATGTGTGCTATTTGGAATGGCAAACTCTGTCACATCTGTGTAGCACTTTTCCATGGGGTTGGCTGCTTCAAACTGGCGTTGAATAAGGTTATCTGCTTTCTTGCCAACTTCTCCTTGGTATGAAGAATATTTGTGTTTACGACGAATTTGGGAACTTAAACCAAAGAGCTTCATCAGACGTTGGACCTTCTTCTGGTTCACTACAAAACCACGATTCCTCAATTCAAGAGTTATTCGGCGATAGCCATAATTTCCTTTATGCTCATAATAAATTTCTTGAATTTAGCCTTTAGTCTCTTCATCTTTGTCGTGCCCATCTAGTTGTTTCAACTGATAATAGTAAGTCGAGCGAGCTAAACGTGCTGTTTCAAGAAGTAAATCGAGTCGAAATCCTCCTGAAACCCTTTTCTCTAACTGTTTCTGCCTTTCTCGCTGTAAGGCTTCGTCCCTTTCCTCTAACTCTTTTAACTTTTTTAGGTAGGCCACCTCGGTACGTAAGCGTTCATTCTCCTCTTGGAGTCGCTCTAGTTCTGTCATTTCTTCCCAAGTTTTCATACGTTTACGCCCCATTTTAGGTACTCTGCCTCTTCTTTTCTCAAGAATTGTATACCCATTTTTTATATTGTGCTATCTAGTTAGGCAACATTCCACCACTTGGAAGACAATAATCAAGACTTACACTTTTTTGTGAACGACCTTCAAGTAGCACTTTATCAATCATTTGTTGTTTTAATTCTGGAGAATAGTAACAATTCTTACCTTTCTTGATAATTTCTATTCCGTAACGTTCAATCAATCTCGTCATATATCTTAATCCAGAAGCACCCACACCAAATCGTTTTGAAAGTTGGTTGAAGGTTTGACCTTGCTTTCTCAATTCATATATTTGAACTTTATCTTCATAAGTTAATTTCATAATAAAAACACCCCAAAAGTTAGATTTTTCTATCTAACTTTTGGGGTGCAGTTCAAGTGTTATATTAGATAAGGTTTCCCGACCCCTAACTAATATACAAAAGGGGGACCCCTGATGAGACAGGATAATAATAGTTTAGGACATACTACTTGGAATTGTAAGTATCATATTGTTTTCGCCCAAAAATATAGACGTCAAATAATCTATGGGAAATACAAAGCAAGTATTGGTCAAATCTTACGGTTATTATGTGAAAGAAAAGGCGTTGAAATTCATGAAGCTGAAGCTTGCCCAGATCATATTCACATGTTGGTGAGTATACCACCAAAACTAAGTATTTCCTCATTTATGGGATATTTATAGGAAAAGAGTGTTTGTTTAAAAGTAAGAAAGAAGAGGAATAAGTCTAAGTATGAGGATTATATTTAAATCGAAATTAGCTTTTTTCTGAATTTTATTTAGGTGTTTTTTTATTGCTATTCTGACTTTCTATTTTGATTATATGATAAAAGTAGCCTACTAGCAATTAGCTAGAAATCCTTCTGATTTTGCTATCTCTTTTATGCATTTTGTGATATAATGAGAACGTATTAAAAAATTAAGGAGTCTGATCAAATGGCTAAATTGACTGTTAAAGACGTTGAGTTGAAAGGGAAAAAAGTTCTCGTTCGTGTTGACTTCAACGTACCTGTAAAAGATGGCGTGATCACTAACGACAACCGTATCACTGCTGCCCTTCCAACTATCAAGTATATCCTTGAACAAGGTGGACGTGCAATCCTCTTCTCTCACCTTGGACGTGTAAAAGAAGAAGCTGATAAAGAAGGTAAATCACTTGCTCCTGTAGCTGCTGACTTGGCTGCTAAATTGGGTCAAGATGTTAAGTTTATTCCAGGTGTTACACGTGGTGCTGAATTGGAAGCAGCTGTTAACGCTCTTGAAGATGGCCAAGTTCTCTTGGTTGAAAACACTCGTTTTGAAGATATTGATGGCATGAAAGAATCTAAAAATGATCCTGAACTTGGTAAATACTGGGCATCACTTGGAGATGGTATCTTCGTAAACGATGCATTCGGTACAGCTCACCGTGCACACGCATCTAACGTTGGTATCTCAGCAAACGTTGAAAAAGCTGTTGCTGGATTCCTTCTTGAAAACGAAATTGCATACATCCAAGAAGCAGTTGAAAATCCAGAACGTCCATTCGTGGCTATCCTTGGTGGTTCAAAAGTTTCAGATAAGATCGGTGTAATCGAAAACTTGCTTGAAAAAGCTGATAAAGTTCTTATCGGTGGTGGGATGACTTACACATTTTTCAAAGCGCAAGGTATCGAAATCGGTAACTCACTTGTGGAAGAAGACAAATTGGATGTAGCGAAAGCTCTTCTTGAAAAATCAAATGGTAAATTGATCTTGCCAGTTGACTCAAAAGAAGCAAACGCATTTGCTGACTACACTGAAGTGAAATATACTGAAGGTGAAGCAGTAGACCCAGGTTTCCTTGGTCTTGATATCGGTCCAAAATCTATCGCTAAATTCGACGAAGCTTTGACTGGTGCTAAAACAGTTGTATGGAATGGACCTATGGGTGTATTTGAAAACCCTGACTTCCAGGCTGGTACAATCGGTGTGATGGACGCTATCGTGAAACAACCAGGTGTTAAATCAATCATCGGTGGTGGTGACTCAGCTGCTGCAGCAATCAACCTTGGATATGCAGACAAATTCTCATGGATCTCTACTGGTGGTGGTGCATCTATGGAACTCCTTGAAGGTAAAGAACTTCCAGGACTTGCAGCTTTGACTGAAAAATAATTTTTAGTAAATCAAGAACGTTCTATAGGGCGTTCTTTTGGCTCCTTGTCAACTTGTAGTGGGTGACGAAAAGCTAACATCTAGAGAGGACCGGATAGGTTTTCTCTTTTTGTATGTTCAGAGTGATGAAGACACGCTTCCTAAAGTTGATGAAGTTTCTAAAACCAAAGCCCAACCGTTTGATGTCTTTAATCAACTTGTTAGTCGCTTCGAGTTTTGCGTTTGAATAGTCTGTTTCTAGCACATTCTTGATGGATTTCTTGTGTCTAAGAAAAGTCCTAAAGACCGTTTGAAAGTAGTGGTTGACCTTGCTTATGTTCTCCTCTATTAACTCAAAGAACTAATCTACTCTCTTCTCCTGAAAGTGAAAAAGTAAAAGCTGATAAAGTTTGTAGGCATTAGCGATCTCTTCTGAAAAGACCAATGTCTTCTCAATGATTTCATGTGGTACTAAAGTTTGTCTGAAGGTCTTTGAATAGAAAGAGTTGAGAGATAGCTTACGACTGTCCTTTTGAAAAAGTCGCCAGTGATTTTTTAAATCTCAATAAGGTAGTGAATTCTTATTAAACTGGTTCATAATGGCAATTCTTGTCTTTAAAAAGGCACGTCCAAGGTGCTGGATAATGTGAAATCGATCAGGAACGATTTTGGCGTTAGGAAAGAGTTTGCGAGCCAGTGGAATATAAGCTCCAGACATATCCATCGTGATAAATTGTACCTGTTGTCGGATTTCCAATGGATACTTCAAAAAGTAGTTTCGTATACAGGATAATCCAGTTTTGCTTGAACCTCGATATGAGTATCCGTTTCAAAAACAAGAGAAATAATGATGTTAGGGTTTTTAATTCCGATTAATTCTGTGGTATTCTTAATAAGTCTCATAAGTTCTTCCTAATGATGGTTTTGTCGCTCTTCATTATAGTTCTTATGGGACTTTTCGTGTATACTTAAAAAGCTCTATAATCTCTACAGTGGTTTTACCCACTACAGAAATTATAGAGCCGTTCTTTTTTTGTTGAATTGAATACTATTCAATTGTAAAATGTAAAATATTAACATTCTTTTTTATTTTTTAATTATACAGTGAAATATCCCAAAAACTAGTAAATCATGGTAAAATAAATGAATGGGATTGAAATTTGAACCAAAAAAATTTAAGTTTGGTATGCGTACACTAAAGACCGGAATAGCCGTTTTTCTTGTTTTAGGATTGTTCTCTGCTTTCGGCTGGGATGGACTTCAGATTGGTTGTTTAACTGCTGTTTTTAGTTTGCGTGAGAACTTTGACCGTAGTGTTCAATTTGGAAAGTCACGTATTTTTGCAAATACAGTTGGGGGTCTTTTATCGCTTTTATTCTATTTTGTGAATATGTGGTTTGACAATTCAGTTTGGGTGACCTTGCTATTGGTCCCTATTTTAACAATGTTGACTATTGTCATTAATGTATCCTTTAATAATGCTTCTGGAGTTATTGGAGGAGTGGCTGCGCTTCTGATTATCACTTTGTCTATCCCACCTGATAATACTTTCACCTATGTGATAGCAAGAGTATTTGAAACGTTTTGCGGAGTCTTTATTGCAATCCTTGTTAATTATGATTATGATTGGTTACTTAAACATCTAAAATAAGAATAAAAGAGTTCTCTTGAGCTCTTTTTTATGTTTTTTAAAATAAAATCCTTGAATATAAGGTACTAAGCAATACAATGTTCGGGGTTTTCTTATTGTGTAAGAAAAAGTGACATTATCTGTTGACATGTAGTAACATTCAGAATATAATTGTTAGGAAAGGAGAATTATCATGGCAAGAGAAAAAGAACTAAGACGTTCTTTGGCTGTTTTTCCGATTGGCACAGTTATGAAGTTAACGGATTTAACTGCTCGTCAAATTCGTTACTATGAAGATCAGGGGTTGATTCAACCTGAACGTACAGCTGGGAATCGTCGTATGTACTCATTAAATGATATGGATCGTTTATTGGAAATCAAAGATTTTTTGAATGACGGTTACAATATTGCAGCAATTAAGCATGAGTATGAGAAACGTAAAATTCGTGTACAACAAAAACAAGTAGCTTTAACTGATGCGGACGTTCGACGTATCTTGCATGATGAACTCCTTCAGCAAGGTCGTTTTACGACTCCATCGCAACAATTTGGTAACTTGCGTATTTAATTACGCTTTGAACTTTTATTTTTGGTTTTTATAAAGGAGACCCCTATTATGGCAATCACAGCAGCTGATATTCGTCGCGAAGTCAAAGAGAAGAATGTTACTTTTTTGCGTTTAATGTTCTCTGATATCCTTGGTATTATGAAGAATGTTGAAATTCCTGCGACAGATGAACAGTTGGATAAGGTACTTTCAAATAAAGTTATGTTTGATGGTTCATCAATTGAAGGTTTTGTTCGTATCAATGAATCTGATATGTATCTTTACCCAGATTTTGATACTTGGACAGTCTTCCCTTGGGGCGATGAAAATGGGTCAGTCGCTGGTCTTATTTGTGATATCTATACTTCGGCAGGTGAACCATTTGCAGGAGACCCACGTGGTAACTTGAAAAAAGCATTGCGTCATATGGAAGAAGTTGGTTATAAATCATTTAATCTTGGACCAGAGCCAGAATTTTTCCTTTTAAAATTAGATGAACAAGGTAATCCTACGCTTGAAGTTAACGATAAAGGTGGTTATTTTGACCTTGCACCAACTGACCTTGCCGACAATACACGTCGTGAAATTGTTAATGTGTTGACAGAAATGGGATTTGAAGTTGAAGCATCTCACCATGAGGTTGGGGTTGGACAACACGAAATCGATTTTAAATATACTGATGTTTTAAAAGCTTGTGATAATATCCAAATTTTCAAATTGGTTGTTAAGACAATCGCTCGTAAACACGGTCTATACGCTACATTTATGGCGAAACCTAAATATGGTATTGCCGGTAGTGGTATGCACTGTAACATGTCTCTTTTCACTGAAGAAGGAAATGCTTTCTTTGATCCAGAGGATCCACATGGTATGCAATTGTCTCAAGACGCATACTACTTCCTTGGTGGTTTGATGAAACATGCATATAACTATACTGCAATTATTAACCCAACAGTGAACTCTTACAAACGTTTGGTTCCTGGTTATGAAGCTCCTGTATATATTGCATGGGCGGGTAGCAACCGTTCACCATTAATCCGCGTTCCTGCTTCTCGTGGTATGGGTACACGCTTGGAATTGCGTTCAGTTGACCCAATGGCAAATCCATATTTGGCAATGGCCGTTCTTTTGGAAGCCGGACTTGATGGTATCATTAATAAGATTGAAGCTCCAGCTCCAATTGAAACAAACATCTACTCAATGTCTCCAGAAGAACGTAAAGAGGCTGGTATCATTGATTTGCCCTCAACACTACGTAATGCTCTTAAAGCATTGGAAACGGATGAAGTGGTTCGTCAAGCATTAGGTAATCATATCTATACAAACTTCCTTGATGCGAAACGTTTGGAATGGGCAAGCTATGCTACTTTCGTTTCACAATGGGAAATTGATAACTACTTAGATCTGTATTAATAAAATAATTTGAAGATCAGGGTTACCTGGTTTTCTTTTTTCTCTCTTAATTACATTAAAATATTAAGATGTTAAACTAATTTCATATCAATCTTAATCAGGAGGGAATATGAAAACAACAAAAAATACTGCCTTAGCAATAGTCCCAAGTACATTATTGCTTGGTCTTACAGTCGCTCAAACAACTGATGCTGATTATTATACTGTTCAAAATGGGAGACTTGTTCTTCTCAATTGCTAGCCAATATAGCGTAGCTACATATCAATTAGCTGCTGAAAATGGCATGACTATCTGGTCAAGACTCGTTCTTGGTGGAACTTCGGATGTTTCAGGAACTGCCACAGCAGATGAAGATATATCTGAAATTTTTTATTCAGAGGTAACAGTTACTGATACAGATATAGATTCCATGTGTAATCGTTATCTAGTTGGTCAATGTACATGGGGTGTTAAAGAAATTACTCTATGGGGAAGTAACTGGTGGTGTAATGGTGGCGATTGGGCAGGAAGCGCTGCTAGCCAAGGCTATGCTGTTGGTTCGATATCTGCTGCTCGTTCGATTGTATGTTGGACTGATGGTGGATATTAGATACGTTGGTTTTGTTACACAAGTTGGTTAGATTCAAATCTTGGAGTCGAACTATAACAATTTGCAACACATTGATAACTATCGTGGTTAGTTTAATCCATAAAATTCAACAACACCAGAGGTGGTATCTTACATTTATTCAGGTGCATAAAAGGAGAAGCAGCGTTTATAGAACTTTTTACTTACTGAAGATTTGTAGCATACTAAAAATGGTAGCTGTCAGGCTACCATTTTTTAGTTATCAGGTGTGAGAATCATGGGAATGATAATTGGCTCACGTTCTGTTTTTTCGTATAGGAATGGTCGTAATGCATTGACGATAGCTCCGTTAACGGATTGAATGCTGGCGTCTTTATTTTTAAGAGCAATACGAATAGCGTTGAATAGAATGCGTTGGCTATCACGAATAAGATCACCAGATTCACGCATATAGATAAATCCACGACTGAGAATATCTGGACCAGCTAGAATCATCTTAGACTTGAAATCAACAGTTGCGACAGCAAGGACGACACCATCTCCAGAGATATCACGACGGTCACGAAGAACGGCCGCCCCAATATCACCGATACCATTACCATCGACATAGATGTCTTGAGCATTGAAATGACCTGCACGGCGAGCAGAATCTTTTGTTAGGGCTAAGACATCACCATTTTCCATGATAAAGACATTCTCTTTCGGAACACCACAATCAACAGCGAGATCTGCGTGGACCTTTTGCATGCGGTATTCACCATGAACAGGCATGAAGAATTTTGGTTTGATCAAGCGAAGCATTAGTTTTTGCTCTTGTTGACCACCGTGACCAGAGGTATGGATATTGTTGATTTTACCGTGAATAACATCTACACCCGCTTCTTGAATGGTATTAATCAAACGGTTAACGCTGGTTGTATTTCCTGGGATAGGGCTAGATGAGAAGATAACGGTGTCACCAGGTTGTAGTGTTACTTGTCGGTGCATACCATTGGCAATACGTGCAAGGGCCGCCATAGGCTCCCCTTGAGAACCGGTACACATGATAAGAATCTCACTGGCATGATAGTTTTTCATTTCACTAGGATCAATAATAGTTCCTTTTGGAACTTTGATATAGCCTAGTTCAACACCATTAACAATGGCTTTCTCCATAGAACGTCCAAAGACAACAATCTTACGACCGGTTTTTACAGCAGCCTCAGCAGCTTGTTGAAGACGGAAAATATTAGAGGCAAATGAGGCGAAGATAATACGTCCGTGAATGCCTTCAATTATTTTCATGATGGATTGTCCAACGACCTTCTCGGAATTAGTGAAAGTTGGGACTTCAGCATTGGTTGAGTCTGAGAGGAGGCAAAGAACGCCTTCTTCACCGAGTGCAGCCATACGATGAAGGTCTGCTGGCTCACCTACTGGAGTGAAGTCGAACTTAAAGTCACCGGTACAAACAATTTTACCTTGTGGTGTATGGATGACAATTCCGAGAGGTTCTGGAATTGAGTGAGTTGTGCGGAAGAAGGTTACGCTCATATTTTTGAAAGTAAGCTCTGTATTAGCGTTAATTTCATAGAGTTGTGCATCACGTAGTAGTCCGTGTTCTTCCAATTTTCCTTTGATAAGAGCAAGAGCAAGTGGTCCTGCATAGATTGGGATATTTGCCTGTTTAAGAAGGAAGGGGATACCACCAATATGGTCTTCGTGACCGTGAGTAACGACAAGAGCCTTAACACGGTCAACGTTTTCAACGATGTAAGAATAGTCCGGGATGACATAATCGATACCGAGAAGATCATCTTCAGGGAATTTAATACCCGCATCGACGATGATGATTTCATCCTGGTATTCAATACCATAGGTATTTTTACCGATTTCTCCCAAACCACCAATCGCATAAACCCCAACTTCTTCAGGTTTTAGATTGATTTTTGATGCCATGGTCTTAGAACTCCGTTACTTCAAAAACGCCTGTTTCTTTTTCGTATTCAAGGGCTTTTTCTGAGAGGAGCTCAATGAATTCGATGTTGTAGGCAGTGTTTTTTTCGATGATTTGACGAGCTTGGATACGTCCCTCAAGTTCAGTTTCTGCATCGATATCTAGATAGAGTGATTTTGTCTGTTCACGGCGTGGGCTACGCTCTTTAGTTTCTTGGTAAAAAACTTTATAAATCATGATTTTCCTTTCATTCCAAAAGGCTCTACCATTCTATAAAAAAACCGGTCAAGTCAAACTTTTCTCTGATTTACTTGACGTTTTGATATTCACTTTTATGAGTAATAGGTAGTAGCCTTGATTCGTATAACGATTACTATTATTGTACCATAAGATGAGGGGTAGATAAAGAAAATGGCGGAAAAAGTTGGGAAATGTTCATTTTTGGGAAACAACTACTTGTGTTATAATAGAGAAGCATAAAAAGAAACAAGGAAAAAAGATGAAAATATTAGCATTTGATACTTCCAGCACTGCTTTATCAGTAGCCTTGTTGGAAGATGAGAATTTAGTGGCAGAGGCAACAGTGACAGTGAAAAAGAATCATAGTATTAGTCTAATGCCCACTATTGATTTTTTGGTTGCTCAGGTGAGCTGGCAACCAGCTGATTTAGACCGTGTTGTTGTTGCTCAAGGACCCGGCTCCTACACAGGACTTCGTGTGGCTGTCGCAACAGCTAAGACTTTAGCATATGCCCTTGACATTGATTTAGTGGGAGTTTCAAGTTTGCAGGCCTTGATGGATCACTCAGCTGATGGTGTTGTAATTCCTATCATGGATGCCCGTCGTAATAATGTTTACGTCGGATTTTATGAAAATGGCCAAGCTATCGTCCCGGATCGTCATGCTGCCTTTACAGATGTTCTTGAGCAAGCTAAAACTTTTGAAAAGGTAACTTTTGTAGGTGAAGTGGCTAATTTTGTGGATCAGATTAAGGAAAGCCTTCCAGAGGCAACTATCTTGCCAAGTCTTCCGTCAGCCCTGTTAATTGGTCGTTTAGGCTTATCCTTGCCTCCTGTTAATGTGGATGCCTTTGTCCCTCATTACTTGAAGCGAGTTGAGGCGGAGGAAAACTGGCTTAAGACACATGAGGAGACTAATCGTGACAACTACATCAAGCGCGTC
The DNA here is from genome assembly GCF_010120595.1 of Streptococcus thermophilus. Taxonomy (NCBI): domain Bacteria; kingdom Bacillati; phylum Bacillota; class Bacilli; order Lactobacillales; family Streptococcaceae; genus Streptococcus; species Streptococcus thermophilus. The sequence continues at coordinate 131,578 of NZ_CP038020.1, read as the reverse complement.
TAGATTGAGTAGTCAGGAACAGGCTCAGCTCATTTACCAGATTTTGTCGGATGTTTATGACAAATCTCCATGGACACTTGAGCAGGTGGTAGCAGACTTGGCTTTGGACACTACTGAATATTTCTATGTTTATAATCAAGAAGAAGTTGTTGGTTTTTTAGCTCTTCAAAATTTAGTTGGTGAGATTGAAGTTACCAATATTGCGGTTCTAAAAGCTTATCAGGGACGTGGGTATGCCAGTCAGTTGATGAAGTATTTAGAGGAGCGTAGTGAACCCATCTTTCTTGAAGTTAGAGCGTCAAATCAAGTCGCTCAGGCGCTATACAGAAAATTTGGATTTGAAAGTCTAGGAATTCGGAAAAATTATTATCATGAGCCTCAGGAGGATGCAGTTATCATGAGGCGAGAGGAAATCTAATGGCAGATAGATATATTTTGGCGGTGGAGAGCTCGTGTGACGAGACTTCAGTTGCTGTTTTAAAAAATGAGAAAGAACTCTTAAGTAATATTATTGCTAGTCAGGTAGAAAGCCATAAACGATTTGGTGGCGTTGTTCCTGAGGTGGCTAGCCGTCACCATGTGGAAGTAGTGACTCTTTGTATTAAGGATGCTCTATCTGAGGCGGGAATTGTTGCTGAACAATTGGATGCTGTAGCTGTAACCTATGGTCCAGGATTGGTTGGAGCCCTCTTGGTTGGGATGGCAGCAGCTAAGGCTTTTGCATGGGCGCACGGTTTGCCTTTGATTCCGGTCAATCATATGGCAGGGCATCTGATGGCGGCGCGTGAGGTTCAAGAGTTGGAGTACCCCCTCCTAGCGCTTTTGGTATCTGGAGGCCACACAGAGTTGGTTTATGTGTCAGAACCAGGGAATTACAAGATTGTTGGTGAGACACGTGACGATGCGGTTGGTGAAGCCTATGATAAGGTGGGACGTGTGATGGGCTTGACCTACCCAGCAGGACGAGAGATTGATGAATTGGCTCATAAGGGGAAAGATGTTTATGATTTCCCACGTGCCATGATTAAGGAAGACCACTTGGAGTTTTCATTTTCAGGCTTGAAGTCAGCCTTCATCAATTTGCACCATAATGCTGAGCAGAAAGGGGAAGTTTTAGTCACAGAAGACCTTTGTGCTTCCTTCCAAGCTGCTGTTTTGGATATTCTCCTAGCTAAGACCAAGAAAGCCTTAGAGCGTTACCCTGTCAAGACACTTGTTGTTGCTGGGGGCGTCGCAGCTAATCAGGGCTTACGTGAACGCCTAGCTGAAGAAATCACAGATGTAGATGTGGTTATTCCGCCTTTGCGTCTTTGTGGTGATAATGCTGGTATGATTGCTTTAGCAGCAGCTATTGAATGTGATAAAAAACATTTTGCTGACTTGGATTTAAATGCTAAGCCAAGTCTAGCCTTTGCAGGATTTGAAGAATAAGAAGAACCTCTTACTCGTCTGGTAAGAGGTTCATTTAGAAAGGAATTGAGTATGTCTGACTTTCGTTCGGGTATGAAAGCCGCAGTACCGACAGCTCTAGGATATGTGGCTATTGGTCTAGCATTTGGTGTCGTAGCGGCAGCTTCTGGTCTATCGGCTCTTGAGGTTGCTCTCATGTGTGCATTGGTCTATGGTGGCTCGGCTCAGTTTGCTATGTGTGCTTTAGTCGTTGCAGGAGCTGGCCTTGGTGAGTTAACCTTGACTGTTTTCTTAGTTAATTTGCGTAACATGTTGATGAGTTTACATGCAACAACGATTTTTACCAAAACAAGTCTCTGGAATCAGCTGGGAATTGGTAGTTTGATTACGGATGAAAGTTATGGTGTCTTATTAGGAGAATATGTACATCATAAAGATATTCCCTCTAACTGGATGCATGGTAATAATATTTTCAGTTATTTGGTTTGGATTGTGTCGTCAGTTGTTGGTTGTTTAATTGGCTCAATGATTCCAAATCCTGAGCTTTTTGGTTTGGATTTTGCCTTGATTGCTATGTTTATTGGTTTGTTAAGTAGTCAGTTTGATGCCTTGCTATGTGAAGGAGTGCGTAAACTGTTTCTGATTCTGTTATCTATTGCTGTGGCATATCTGAGCTTTAGCATCATTTTGTCAGAATCTTTGGCTGTTCTAGTGGCTACTTTGATTGGATGTAGTGTGGGGGTGATGTGTGATGGCCGTCAATAGCTTCATTCTTATCGCTATTTTACTAGGGTTTGTGGTCAGCTGGGTTCCTCGTGTCCTCCCTTTTATCTTAGTGAAATATAAGGGATTACCAGATATTGTTGTTCAATTTTTGCACTACCTACCAGTTTCTATTCTCTTTGCACTGATTCTCTCAAGCCTTATGACTGAGAAAATCGGTCACTTGCCACAGCTTAAGTGGATGGAAATCCTGGCTTCGGTGCCAACGGTAATTGTAGCATTTAAGAGTAAAAATCTGCTCTATGCAGTAACAGTCGGTATAGTGTCTATGGCCCTGATTCGTTTAGTATTTTAGTAAATGAAAAGACTTGAAAAGTGGCTCATTCAGAGCGACTCCAAGTCTTTTTTTCCTAGTTGTTGTTAAAAAAGGCTGCAATATCGTCTTCGCTGAGACCTATCATTGGGTCGATAGTTGCCCAATTTTCTTCAGTTAAACGATAGTTTTCTTCTGTTTGCACAGGTTTGTTAACAGACTTATCCACAGGATGTGAATAAGTGTTAATAAGAGTTTGGGATGGATTGATATTTTCCGAGAAGTCTTTGTTTTCAATGGTTTCTGAGGGTCTATTGTTTTCCGTTTTTGTTTGATTGAAGGCGTCTGTTCCCTCGTTTTTAACATTTTTTTCGACAGACTTATCAACAGCTTGTGTATAAGTTTGTTCAAAACGTTGGATGAGGTAGGTATTACGTTTGGCCCCCTCGTTGTGAACGGCATAATCGAAGGCTGCGATTTCCCCCAACATGACCAGTTTACTCTTGGCGCGTGTGATAGCGGTGTAGATGAGGTTACGTTGCAGCATACGCCCACTTTGGCGTGTGATGGGAAGGATAACGACTGGGAATTCACTCCCTTGGGATTTGTGTATAGACATGGCATAGGCCAGAGTAATCTTATTCCATTCGTTACGAGGATAGATAACCTCATTGCCATCGAAGGACATGTAAATTTCGTCTTGCTTACTTTCAGTATATTTACCAGGTATGAGATCAGTAATGATTCCGATATCGCCATTGAAGACATTGAGTTCTGTATCGTTGACCAGGTGGAGAATCTTGTCATTCTTACGGAAGAAAATATCATTAAAGGCAAATTGATTGGCTTTTTCTTTGGGATTAAGTAGATCCTGCATAATGGTATTGAGATTGTTGATACCAGCCTGTCCCCGGTACATGGGGGCCAGAATCTGTACATCCTGAGCAGCGATCCCACTTTTAATAGCGGCAGAGACAATTTTAGGGACCATCTGTGGAATATGGTTAGCATTAGCCTCAAAGTATGATCGGTCAGCTTTTTTCTCTGTGAAATCAGTGGGTAGTTGGCCTTGGCGCATCTGGCTAGCTAAGGTAACAATAGTGGAATCCTCAGATTGTCTGAAAATTTTGGTTAGGGAAACCTTAGGCAAGTCATCAATCTGCAAAAGGTCAGCTAAGACTTGGCCAGGGCCTACAGAAGGTAGCTGATCTTGGTCACCTACAATGATTACTTGAGTAGTATCGGAAATGCTTTCGAAGAGTTGATTGGCCAACCAAGTATCAACCATAGAGAACTCATCGATGATAATCAAATCGCAATCGAGATAGTCATCTAAGGTCTTGAAATCGTCCTCGCCATTAAGCCCCAAATGTCTATGGATAGTGGCACTAGGGAGCTTGGTCAGTTCGTTCATCCGACGAGCAGCCCGTCCCGTTGGCGCTGCTAAAATAATGGGTAAATCAGACTTTTTGAGGTCTAAACCATGAAGGTCAGCATAGGTTTTAATAATTCCGTTAATAACAGTGGTTTTCCCTGTTCCGGGACCACCTGTCAGGATGAAGACCTTGCTTTGTAGGGCTTTAATAATGGCATCTTTTTGAACCTTATCATAGGTGATACCAAGCTCATCTTCCACCCTTTCAAGACTTGCTTGGATTTTGTCCTCAGCACTGATGTCAGGCTGGTCTTTCGTGATACGAGTTAGGTGGGTATAGATGCCCTGTTCTGCAAAATATAGGGTATTATCAAAAATTTTAGTCTCTATATTTTGCACCTTATCCTCTTGGATGAGGTTGGTTAATTGGTGAGCAACCAAGGCAGGGTCAAGTTCAATCTGGCGAGAACTTTCCAAAAGAATGATAGTCCGTTCAAGCAAGGACTTGGCTTCGATGTAGGCGTCCCCTTCTTCCATACTAGCTTCTAGCAGACAGTGAATTAGGGCGGCTCGTAAACGCTCAGGAGCATCGCTAGCAATCCCTAGGCGTTCGGCTAGTTGATCGGCCATTTTAAATCCAATTCCCTGGACTTCCTCTACCAAGAGATAAGGATATTTTTCGATAAGGTTAAGTGATTCTTCCTTATATTGGTTGAAAATTTGTGAGGCAGCCTTTGGTGTGAGTCCATAGCTGGAAAGTTTGGACAAGATTTGTTCAGTACCATAGTTGATTTTTAATTTTGCAAGGAAGGCTTCTCGGTTTACCTTGGACAGATTAGGAATCTGCTCTAATTTACTAGGGTCTTCGAGAATCTTGTCAATAGGGTCTTCGCCATAAATCTCGACAATACGCTCGGCCGTTTTCTTACCGATTCCTTTGAAATTATCACTGGAGAAATATTTGATAAGGCCACTGGCAGAGGGTTTTGAACGCTCGTAGCGAGTCATTTGGAGTTGTTTGCCATATTTGGGGTGATTGGTTAGCTGACCCCAGAAGGTATAGTCTTCCCCCTCCATGACATCCCCCATAGTTCCAGTAACAATGATTTCATAGTCTTCAAAATCACTGTCAGTTTCATCAATTTCTAAGAGTAGGATACGAAAAAAATTACTGGCATTTTCAAAAATGATGCGCTCGATAGTTCCTGAAAAATAAAATTCTTGCATGTGTTTTTTCCTAGATACATAATAAGGCTGGGTCTCCCCAACCTTATCTTATTTAGTGTTCTTAGTTGTCCTCAACTGTGCCAATTTTATCAAGTGGCCAGAAGCGGAATTTGACTTCCCCGACAAGAGCACTCTTGTCAAAGTAACCAACTTCGCGGCTATCTTTTGAAACGATACGGTTATCTCCGAGTAAGAAATATTTGCCTTCAGGAACAGTGACAGAAAAAGTAGTGTTTTTGTCAGCATTGACAGTGAAGGCCTTTGATTCCTTAGCCAGTTGTTGGAAGTAGTCGCTGTAGGCGTACTCTTTTTGGAGTTTATCCTTAGCAAAGGCAGCGTGGAATTCTTTGAGGTATTCTTCCTTAACTTCTTTACCATTGATAGTAAGTTTATCGTTTTGATAGGTAATGGTATCACCTGGCATACCGATGATACGTTTTACGATTTGTTTAGTCTTACCATTTTCAACTTCCTTGGCAACGACAATGTCAAAACGCTCAATGGACGTGTGTTTTAAAACGATCACACGTTGTCCATCTGCTAGGGTGGGATCCATTGAGTGTCCTTCAACCTGAACAGGGAGCCAGAGGAAGAGACGGGTCAAGAGGAGGAAACTGATAAAGAGAATGAAGAGTCCCCATTCATGAAGAAAAGTGAGGAAATATCGGGTCCATTTGTTTTGCATAGTTAAGGCCTTTCAGGTTTATTTTAAGCGTTGGTAGGCTTTTTTAGTATTGGCAAAATGATATTTAGCAGTAGTCTGGAGAGCCTGGTCTCCATAAGCTTGAAGGAGTTTAGCAGCGACCTGGTCTGACTTGGCACCAGCACCTGAAGGAAGGGTGTAACCCACCTCTTGGCTGAGTTTATCCAGATTTTCCAGGAAGAGGTTGCGAGCAATGATAGAGCTCACCGCGACGGCCAAGTATTTACCTTCAGCCTTTTCTTCTAGAGTGATGGGGAATTCAAAGTGATTGCGTTCGTTCTTGAGGTATTTTTGATAATTCTTCTCACTGATAAAAGCATCAATGACAATCTTATCTGGTTTAGCACCAGATTGTAATAGTAGGAAAATAGCCTGATTGTGGAGGGCTACTTTGACGGATACAGCATTGTGAGCTTTACCGTCTCCAACTACCTCATTGTACTTTCTAGGAGAAAGTAGGAGTGCTTTGTGGGGAATTTTCTCCTCCAAGAGAGGTGCAATCTGACGAATCTTGCTATCATTTAGATTTTTAGAATCGTCGACTCCTAGAGATTTCAAAAAAGCATGGTCAGCGGGAGTAACTAGGCTAGCTACAACAGCCAAACCACCAAAATAGGAGCCGTTTCCGACTTCGTCTGATCCAATTAGGGCTAGATTTTGCCCATCAGGTGACTGCTTAGGCTCAGCTTGGTAACCAAAACGGCTAGCTAGGATTTCTGGTTTAGCACCCTGGAAGGTCACCTTGCCTGAAGTATAGGCGATGACACTTGTTCCATCGACCTTGGCTGAAAAAAAAGCGTATGGATTTTTAGTCGCAGTTGCATAGCTTGCTAGATCCTTCTGGAGTACTGAAATCTGCTCTGCTGTCATTTTTAATACGATTGTGCCCATGGAATCTATTTTAGCACAAAAAAGGAAAATTGGTAGATATTTTACAGGTTAGGAATCCTTGAAAAATGATTTTTCTGGAGAAGAACAAAGGTATGTGTCCCGAATTGGGAGAATTGAATAAATAACATTAAGAGAACGTGAAAAGCGTTCTCTTTTGTTTTACTCAAATGTCCTCGGAGGAAATATCCATGAATCAAAAATCAAAAAAATTACGTGCTAAACAACGTCAATCAAGAAATCTGGTGATTACGTCACTAATGAATGAAACGGGTTGGTCACGTGAAAGGGTTGTAGCATCTATAAATGAGCTTGAAGAATTTAACATGATTAAATTTCCTAAACAGGGTGGCATGATGCTTAAAGTTGGTGAGGTGAGATAGATGGCTTACGGAAGAATTTCTTTAGAGCAAGCTTTGAATAGTGATAATTTTTATCAACTACCAAAAGTGATTATTGGTACTAGATATTATCGTAAACTAAAGGCTGAAGCTAAATTGATGTTTATGCTCTGTCGTGACCGTTTAAGTGCTTCACTGGATAGCACCCGTAAAGGTGATTTAAGATTTGTGGATGACTTAGGTGATATTTTCATTTATTACGCCATCGAAGACCTAGCTGAAGACTTGGGTTGTGGTCGTGATAAAGTTATGAAGCTAAAAAAAGAACTTATCAAATACGGCTTGATTGATGAAGTCAGACAAGGTTTAAATAAGGCTAACCGTATTTATGTGAAGAATGTTATTACGGATATTCAAATCCTAAATATGGAATTTGAAGAAGCTAAAGACCTGGTAAATCCAGTAAAATCAATGGAAGTCGCAAAATCCGACTTCCAGAAGTCGCAAAAATCGACTTCCAGAAGTCGTAAAAATCGACTTCCAGAAGTCGTGAATTCCGACTCAACTTATATTAAAAAGAGTGAGACTAAAGAGAGTGATATTAAAGTAAATTATTCTGAGGATGAGGAAGAGAAATCAACTCAAAATCCTGAAGAAAAAAATCAAGATTCACTTTCTAGGAAAGTTGATAAAGTGACCAAGTATGATAAAGACTATATTTGGGATTTGGTTCATGACCAACTCCTCAAAGAAAACTTATCACCTTCAGTTGCAGATTACGCTATGATTCATTTTGATAACCGCTATCAGTATGCTTTAGAAAATATGAAATTTGCCCGTTCATCAGAAATGGTTGCTGAATATGTCTTTAATGGCATCATGTCAGAATGGAACCAAGCAGTTAGAAAACAACAAGCTAAAGGGGTGAGCTGATGGAATTGATTGCATTACCTCTCATTATCGCAGGAGTTCTGATTTGGTTGTTCTTACCAGATTTCCTTATCAGAAAATTCAAGAACAGAAAGAAATAGATACTTTGACCTGAGCAAGTCATTAAACTACTTGAGTTCATCGACAACTGAATATCCCCTCTGCCCTGATACAGCGTGACTATGAGATACAAAATTGGGGGTGGAGTGTAAAGCTAGTAATCTAGTCTCAGTCACACATTGCATTATCGCAGGTTTGCCGTTTTGACCTTAAACGGTGCGTATGAAATACGGATATAACCAAGGAGGTTATACAGCATGGGTGTAAATCAACCTAAATTTATTCGAGAAGGAGAAAAGAATGAATAAATTTAAAGAACTAGCAAACAATGACGTTTGTATAAGAGATTTAAAACAGTTAGGTCGTGAAGGTGGTGCTTCAGCCTATCTTGATACAGGTGAAATCATGGTATTGAAACCAAAGTATGGCACGGTCTCAAGAAAAGGTTATGTAGCTGGAAATTCTATGACCGTTGAGTTGAAAGTTGAATATAAAGACGTTTTCTCAGCAATTCGTACGATTGAAAGAAATGGAATTTTAGTTGCGAGAAGATGTCGGTTTGGACTGACTAGCGTTCTTAGATTAACTGGTACAGGCTATCACCGCACTAGAAAAGATAAAACAGGAGGCGGTAAATGACGGATTGGCAAGCAGAAAAATGTTGGAAAGACCAACAAGACAAAAATCAGTCAAGCCGTTATCCAACAAAAGATAATGATGAACCTATCCGTTTCGAGGTTGTAGAACATATTGCCACGTTATCAGCCAGTGAAACAGGATGGCATAAAGAATTAAATAAAGTTTCATGGAATGATGCCGAGCCAAAATATGATATTAGGTCATGGAAAGATGACTATTCACGAGTAGGCAAAGGTGTCACACTTTTTGAGGATGAAATGAAAGTCCTCGCAAATGCAATACAAAACTTAGAAGAAAAGAAAAAGGAGTAATTCTTATGGCAACAGCAATTTATGTATTTCGTGTAGTTCAAATAGTCGTAGGTGTAACAGGTCTTGTATGGGTTCTTTCAGGAGCTCTTGACTTCTTCGGTGGTCGTAACAATAATGACTCAATGCGCCAAGAAAAAGGCTCAAACGGTATGGTCAATGGTGGTGCTATTGGTCTTATCGGTACTTCAGTTTGTCAAGCAATTATCGCTTTGCTTGGTACAATTAGCTAAGGCTGAAAGGAGCTAGAGTGAATGGATAATATCACAAATTCTCTAGCTGAATATAGTTCAACAGTTAATCAGTATTCAGATAAAATCAATAATGCATTATTACCAGTTGCATCCGTCTTGATTCTGACCTTCTTTCTCTTTGATATTCTGTCATGGAATAGAAGGTTAGGACAAGAAGGAGGGGGCTTGACAGCCCAACTTTGGATGGAAGTAGCCTTGGGTTATATAATCGCCTTTATCCTGGTTTACAATATTTCAGAAATCTTTGATTTTATCGTATTTGTCTTTAACAGGGGAATTGCTCTAGTTAATGCTGTTTTACCAAATAAATCCTTTAAATCAAATATGGATACTTCAGGTGTCAACGGGTGGATAGCTAAACAAATTGTCAATCTTGTCGGTAATTTTACTGAACTCATTGCGGATGTTTGTGCTAAACTTTTAGTTTTTATGAGATTTTTTCAAATGTATCTTTTAAAAGCAGTGTCACCGCTAATTGTCGCTTTCTTTATGTCAGAGCAGACAAAACCAGTTGCTATCAATTTCTTGAAACATTTTACAGCTTACGCCTTTCAAGGGCTTCTGCTTGTTATTATTGTGAAACTATATCCCGCTTTGGTAACGGATGATTTATTTAAGGCTTCTTCAGGTGATTGGGCAACAGCATTTGCATCTATCGCAAAAAGCATTGTCTATATCGTCGCTTTATTTGGTAGTCAACGTTTAGCTAAGACGTTATTAAATGCCATGTAAAATTAAGTATAATTTGGTACAATAGAATGATAGGAGGTGAGAATATGTCAGAAACTAAATACCACTTTAAACGGGAAGGCAACCACGTCAAAGTTACTTCTGTTCGAGAAGTGACGACTCAACTTACCCCGATTGAATCAATAGCACCTAAACGAGTTAAGCGCTCAATTTTGTCTAGAATTGGCTCGTTCTTTGGGATTCTTTTTTCAGGAATTATAATGATTTTTGGTTTTCTGATAGCAACTCCCTTTTTCATTTTAGGAGTCTTATGGAATTGGATATTTTCGTTTATTGGACTTTCTATTTTTTGGATGCTTGCAGGTATCATTTATTATAATATGATTTTGAACTATGAAGTTGATACAAATTTAGTCTTTAATAATACCTCAATACCAATACTTTTAGTTATTTCCTTGATTTTTGCAATCATGGCAACCATTGGACGAATCAGAGACTAGAAAAACTGAATATGTTGAACAAACACTTTGCACGGCAATGTGTTTTTATTTTAGCTAGAAAGAGGTTGTATGAATAAATTAGGAAGTGAGTTCCTGAAAGAGTTTGACAACTACGAAAGACCAGTAGCCTTTGGGTTAACTAAACGCTTACTGGTTTTGTTTTTAGGAATAGCAATAGTTGTTTCTTTAACAATTACAATTTCCTTGATGGAACTCTCAGATATTTTTACGTATCTTGTAACACTTATCATTGCCCCACCCTTCATTATCTATGGGTTAGGCTTTGATGAAGTTGTTAAGGACAAGGTCATGTTTAATCTCAAGGTTCAGAAAAGAGCCTTTCTAACAGAATTTGAGGAAGGAGATGAGTTTACAAAAGATGATTTTAAATCTTGGAAAAAAGTCAAAGAATTTGACGAAAGCTGAAAAGGAACGTAAGGCACGCCTGAAACGTTCTTTAAAGGCTTCGACACAAAACACAATTAAATATAACAGTCTTTTTGAAAATGGGGTGATGCACATTGCCAAAAATGAATGGTCTCGGACTTATCGCCTGGGAGATGTTGCTTATATCTCAGCTAACCAGGAAGAAAAAATTGACGTGATTGATACACACGCTGAAGTACTCAATTCATTAGATGCAGGGACTACTTATCAGATTTTGGTCATCAATCGCAGAATTGAAGACAATGCCGTTGACCAAATCAAATTTGAAGAGGTCGGGGACGGCTTCGATAATTTCCGCAGGGAATACAATGAAATGATTGAATCTCGCTTCTCTAGTGACTCAAAAAATTTCCAGGTTGAAAAGTATGTCACGCTGAAGACAGAAGCCTATAACAGAGGTCAAGCAGATGCAAACTTAAGCGAACTTGGAAACTCGCTTGAAAATCAGTATTCTCAGATGGATATTTCTTTTGAGGAAATGGATGGGAAAGAACGTCTGGACGTGTTTGCGGAGTTGCTTATTGGTAAGCGTAAACTCCCTTATACTTTTAAGGATGTTGCCTTGTCAGAATTGCACACCAAGGACTTTATTGCACCTAACAGGATTCATTTTTTGGAAAATCGTTTCCGAATCAATGAAGGGGTTGCTAAAGTCATGTATGCAAGGAACTATCCAACCTTCCTGACAGACCGCATGATTAAAAACTTGACGGATATTGGGGTTGAGTTGGCTATTACGGTTCAAGCTGAACCCTATGAACCTTCAGGCTTCCTGAAGAAGATTAACAACGCTGACACAACCATAAAGGCTGAAATGGTCAAAGCACAGCGTTCAGGTGCTCAAGAAGGTGTCGATCAAGAATTGGCGGTCAGCGGTCGAGCACGTGAAATTTCAGAATCTACAAGACGTTGGAAAGAAGAAATTGACGACAATGACCAAAAAGCCTTCTCAGGACTGATTGCTGTATATTTCAAGGCAGATAGTGAAGAAGAACTCTCAAGCATTACTGATAAGGTTCAGACGGCTTCTCGTAAGGTTGGGGTTGACTTCCAGGATTGTTACTATTACCAGGAAGAAGGACTGAACACTATCCTTCCAATTGGTCATATATTCCTAAATGTGAAACGCCGTTTTGTCCGTGATATGACCACAGCTAACCTTGCAACTCAAGTGCCGTTTACCAATGTTGACCTCAAGTCAGAAAGTGAACGGGCGCTCTATTATGGTCAAAATCAACTGTCCAACAACGTTATCACAGTTGACCGTAAGGCTGACCTCAATACTGGTTCGGGAGTGGTTCTTGGTTCTTCAGGTTCAGGGAAATCTGTTACCGTGAAGACTATGGAAATTATCCCAACCTATCTGAAGAATCCTGAAGACCGTATCATTATTGTTGACCCTGAAGATGAGTATTCAGATATTGGGCGAGAATTTGGAGCGCAGTTGGTTGATATTTACATTGGTTCAAAATCTCACTTGAACCTGATGGATTTGCCTGATGTCAGTCAACTGAAGGATGGGGATGATGACCCTATCGGTGACAAGTCAAACTTGCTCATGGGTCTGTTTGAGTCTATCCTTGATGAAGTTGGGGACGTTCAATATACCATCATTGACCGTGTCACCCGTGAGACCTACAAGCACTTTGCAGGTAGTGATAAGACCCCAACCCTTAAAGATTGGCATGATATTTTGGAAGAACAGCCTGAACCTGAAGCCCAGGAGCTAGCGCTTAAATCAGAAATCTATGCTAAAGGGTCGCAAAATATCTTTGCACATGAGACAAATGTTGATATTACTGACCTTTTCGTAGTCTTTAACTTAAAACGTCTGTCAGGTAAACTTAAACCATTTGCTATGATGGTTATTCAAGACTATATTTGGAATCAGGTTGTTGCTTCTCAAGGAAAATTGACAACTCGCATCTACTTTGATGAAGTTCAGCTTTTCTTTAAAGAAGAAGCACAAGCTATCTTCTTTACTGAATTGTATTCACGGGTTCGTAAATATGGAGCGATTGCTACAGCCATCACTCAGAACATTGAAACCTTGATGAACAAGGAAGAAGGACGTAAGCTCGTTTCAAATAGTGAGTTCATGATACTCTTGAAACATAAGAAATCTGACCTTTTAGCACTATCAAAAGCTATTACGTTGACCCCAACTCTTATCAGGTACATTGAAAAACCAAAAGCAAAGGGAACGGGCTTGATTGTTGCAGGTCAGATTGTTGTTCCTTTTGAAAATCCTATCCCTAATCACACAAGACTTTATGAACTTGTGACCACAGATGTTTAGGAGGTGTAACGTTGTCAAGAAAAACAAGACAAGACCTCCGAGATGCCAAGCGTGACTACAAGGAAGCCAAGTCTGACCTCAAGACAACGAAAAACGGCTATAAGCAGGCTGAAAAGAGGGAGTTTAGGCTTCTAAAACCCAAGACGGATGCTGAAAAGCGGTACTTGGGGCAGAAACAAAAGGCAAGACGGCAGGTTGCTAGCAAAGAATTAGCTACCCTGAAAGAAAAGAAGAAAACGACTAAGACCAAAAAGCGCCAAGCCATCCAACGTAACGGTGGGACTGGCGTTCAGAAGGTCGGAAGGGTTGCGCATTACCAGGCTTCTCACTTTGTTGATTCTGCTTTTGAAGATAATGACGTTCTTGAAGATATTACTTCAGCACGTCAAAATATCAGGCGCACACACGCTGAAATCAGGCAAGCTAAGAAGATTGGCAGTTACACTGTCAAGATAGGTAAAGGAGCGACTAGGGGCGTTTATGGGGCGGGAAACCACACCTATAATCTTGCCCGTGGTCGTGGGTTTACCAGGACTCCCGTTTCTAATCGATGGGAAACCAAATTTAAAAACAAGTATCAGCGGTTGCGTGCCAGATTAAGAATATCAAAAGCAGGCAAGACCGCTAGAACCACTAAGAAGGTTGCAAGCACTGTCAGCAAACCTATCTTGACCGTTCTCAAGAATCCGCTATCTGCTAAAGCTTATCTGATTATGTTTTTAGGCTTCCTGATTATCGCCCTTCTAGGAGTCGTCACAGGTGGCGGAAGCTCAACGGTTTCACAGAATGAATTTGACTTGACGGAAACCTGGACATACCTTTCCAAGATTGACCGTGAGAAGTCGAATGACAAGGTGGACTATTGGACAAACATTGACGAAATTATGATGTTCATGGGATATAAGCATGAAGACTTTACCCTTAATAGCAATTATGATTCCAAGGATAAGAAGTGGTATCAGTTCAAACATTCTTATAAGGAACTTTTGTCTGACCTTTGGAAAGACCTGAACGGTGACAAAGACAATCTGAAGACTATGGCTGATATTTACACGACAACCAACAATAAATATCTCAAACTTAGCAAAGATGAGATAAAGGACTATGATGAAATCTTGGAACAGGCAAAAGAAGTTGGCTACTATGTAACCTATAATGACCTGGACAACCCTTTTACTAATGAGGCTGATGATGAGAAGCTAGACCCTATCCGAATTGACAAGCGCTTTGGCTACGTTTCAAAAAACAAAATGTATAACGGTTCGATTTTACAAGCGAACCAGGGAGACAAACTTTATGCCGTCATGAGTGGCAAGGTCACAATCGAGGGGACAGATGTTACCATTAAGACCAGTTCTGCAGAGTTCACTTATAAAAAGGTGGCACGCCTTCGAGTGAAAAATGGTGATTTGGTCAAAGCAGGTGATGAGATTGGTGAGGTCAGCGAGTCATCAGGTCAAGAGGTCTATTATAAGAAACTCAAGGACAAGAAAAAGAAGGAATGGGCTTGGGTCAACGTTGGCTTTTACCTTCCTAAAGTGGAGTACAATCAAACAACGTCAGTCATTTCAGATATGAATATTGAGGGCGATATTGCCGAGAAAATCAATAATATCTATAACTATCTGAAGAAACAAGACCCTAAAGTAACCAAAAACGGCGTTTCAGCTATGTTAGGGAACTTTTGGACAGAATCCTCCATCACAGCCAAACGGGCTGAAGGAGACTATCTCAGCCCCCCTGTTGGTGCTTCAGCAACTTCTTGGGATGACCCTAATTGGTTAAGCATGGAAGTCTATGGCGGTAAGTATCCTAATATCGTTCATAGAGGACTAGGACTTGGTCAATGGACAGATACGGCAGACGGTTCAACCCGTCACACAGCCCTTCTGAACTATGCTAAGTCAAAAGGTAAAAAGTGGTACGATTTAGAGCTTCAGCTTGATTTCATGCTTCACGGGGATAGCCCTTATTACATTAAAATCCTGAATGACGTGCTACATTCTAATGAGGATGTCAATTCATTGACAACAACCTTCCTGGTCTATTGGGAAGGAAATTCAGGGGATAAGTTAGTTCAACGTCAGAACAACGCTCAACAAGTGCTTGCCTACCTTAAAAATCCAACGGGTGGCAGTACCAAAGGCGGAAGCTCAACCCTACAAAGCTCCTGGGGATTCCCTCAAGAGTATGCTTCAAAACTTAAAAGCTATCCTTCTTCAGCAACCGTGTCCGCTTTGCTTGATGGCAATACTTATCCAATCGGTCAATGTACCTGGTATGTCTATAATCGTCTTGTGGAAGCAGGTTCACCGCACTATAATTGGCTTGGAAATGGTCAAGATTGGGTGAGAGGACTAGTCGCTAGAGGATGGATATTCAGTGACAAACCAGTTGCAGGTTCTGTTGTATCAGTAGCAGGAGGATTTGGATATACGCTTCCACAATATGGACATGTAGCCTACGTGGAATATGTTAATGAGGATGGAACATTCCTTATCTCAGAATGTAATGTGAGTGGGATTCAAAATAAAATTCATTGGGCTGTATGGACTAACCAAACGTATTTTACTTTTGCTATTCCACCAAAATAAAGTAGAAAGATAGGAAAAATATGTTAGATGAAACAAAAATCAGGTATTTGAAAATAATTGGTTACGTTTTTTTAGTTGTGATTGCAGTCTTTGTCGGAGTAGGGATTGGTCAAACCTCATCAGGTAAAACAACAAAGACGGGGGCATCTGAAACCAAACAAAGCCCAAAAGAAGAAGTTCTCACACAAGACAAGGTCGAAGAATTTCTGTTGAACTATTTCACCAAGAAAGACCTGGGTGAAAACCGCAAGCGTTATAAGGAATATATGACTGATGCGCTTTATAATCAAGAGGTTGCTAAAGAAGATGAACCAGTCAGTCAGACTTACAAAGGCTTTGTGGTTGATTTTGAATATAAGTCTTCAGAAATCTTCATCAATCAGAACAGCTTATCCGTCATCACTCAGGTAAACTATGTCAATACTTTGCTTGATGAAAAGAAGAACTATGACACCGCTCAAAAAGATGTCATGAATAAGCTCACGCTTCGTCTGACCTACGTTAATGATAATGGCACACTCAAGGTCAATAAGATTGAGTCAATCATTCTCACAGACCAATCAGGTGATTATGGCATCTTGGATAATACTATTTTGTCTGAAGAAGATGAAAAAACAGAAGAGTCTTTAGAAGACAAAGAAGAATCAAAAGAATCACAAGACAAAGTGGAAGCAAGCTCTGAAGAAGTTGCTTCTTAACTAGCTACCGAAAAGGAGAAAAAGAATGGTTACTAGAAAATCACAAACAGAAACACTTAAAGCAAAAATCAATAAATTTGATGCTGAACTTGAAAAAATCAAAGACCAAAAAACACAGTTAGCTAACAAGGAAAGAGAGCTAAACAAACAGCTTAAAACAGCTAAGGCTGATTATATTGTCGCTTTGATGGCAGAATCAGGCAAGTCTATTGAAGACCTGGAACTCTTTTCCAAGACTGAGACAGTTGCTGAGAATGGTGGTGACGGTCATGTTTCGGATTACTAATATTCAAACCCGTCAGCAAGAAACTTGTCCTAACCGAGATGAACTGTTATCAATTATCAACGAAAAATCCGTTTGGGCTGAAGATAGGCATGAGTCTTTCACTCTTCAGCTTGAACAAGTTGCTGAAGATGGCTCACTCCTGGACAATATGACTCTTACCCTTCCCCTTCAGGAAATTGTAGAAGAAGCCCTTTCCAACTTCGGATTGAAGCGTGAGAAAAAAGGCTTCTCTTTGCTTCAGCGTAAGCCACAGGCGAGCGTTTCCGCAGAAGAGGTCACACAAAAAACTGAAGATGAGCTTGTAGAGCCAATCTCAGCACCTCAGATTGAGAAGGAAGAAGCACCTGCTTCTAAAAAAGACCTGGTCAAGCCCACTGAAAAACCTAAAAAAGAAAAGAAGGCTCAAAAGGTTTCAAAACCAAAACAAGCAGTAGCACCAAAAAAACCAAAAACTCAAAAAGCTCCAGGAGGAAACATCCTCACAAATGGGCTGATTTGGAAGTTGCTATCTCTGGGAGCTTTGGGAATGTCGGTCTTTGCTTTTAGCCTGATACAGTCCCAAAATCAAAAACTTCAAAGCTTTGAAAATCGTTTGTCGGTTGAAGCTGACCAGGGAAAAGTTGAAGTGGTTGGGAGGTTCTTCATTGCCAACTATTACTCAGGAAACTCAGACAATCTGTCAGACTTCTTGAGTAAGGACTTGAAGGCTGAAGGTGTAGAAGCTAAAAAAGCGACTCAGGTTCAATCATCCATCTATGAAACGCTGTCATCATCAAAAGATACTATCAAAGTAACTTTTATCGTGACAACCAAGGGAGATGATGACAGCAACATTAAGACCGTTCGTCTTACGCTTCCCTTCAAGGAAGATAAAAAATCCAAGTATGGCTATGTCCTGGTTGGTCAGCCAAATTTTTCAAGTTTTGCTGAATAAACATAGTGATTTAAATAGCTATAAATATCATTATAAATATAAACATAATTATAAACAGGAGTATCAACATGAAAAAATGGACAAAACTTATCACTTTATCATCAGTAGCGGTGCTTGCTTCAGCAAGCCCTCTGACTGCATTTGCAGATGAAAACGCCCCTGTAACGTCTGATGTGCCTGCGGTTGTGACCACGCCTGAAGTGCCAACGGATACCTCTTCAGCGCCTTCAGATGATACCGTTGTTCCAACTGTTCCTGAAACCCCAACTGAAACACCAAGCACACCTGAACCAAACACAAATGAGCCTGCGGAAACAACACCTTCAACTGAAGTCACACCGCCATCAACTGAAGAGACCTCTCTTCCTTCGACTGAAGACAATTCAGCTAGTGAGCCATCTTCAACTGAAGCACCTACCCAAGATGCTGACACGACAACTGAACCAAACACAAATGAGCCTGCGGAAAAAAACACGGTGACCGTTCCAACAATTGATGGTGGGTCAACGACTCTGACTCCTGATGTCACTGTTCCAACTAACAATCCTAATATTTCAGCTCAAACAGCAGTAGATGCAGGAGCTAGTCAAGTTGGTACAACTTCAACTGTCACAGGTCAAGTGGTCTCAAATGTAGCCCCATCAGCACCAGTTTATACAAACACAGGCTATCAGATTGTAACAACTCAAGATAGTCAAGTGATTGTCGCTTATTCAGATGGTTCAACAAGCACTCTTGCCCCTGAAGCAGTGGGAGGGACAGTTAATGCTGATAAGACCATCAGCATCACAGACCAAACAGGTGAAATGAAGACCTTGCCACACACGGGCGAGAAAGAAGAAGCGTTGATGACTCTTGCAGGGACAAGTATTCTTGCAGGACTGATGGCGTATTTCTTCAAGAAAAGAACACTTAAAAGCAACTAAGATATGACAGCGGTAGGTCAACATCCTCACCGCTTTTCTTTTTAGAAAAAGGAGGTAAAAATGGACCAAGAACGAGTTGGAATGAAGGTTGGTGAGGTTTACAAACTCACAGGAGAATTGATGCTGAAGGCTCTCTATTATGCTATGGAAAATGGCTATCAAACAATCAAAAGCCACAGTGAAAACAAGGTTTTCTCAGACAAGACTAACTGGAATCAGTTCATGGCAACTAAGGAAACCAAGCATTTTGAAACCTTTATGAATCATGAAGTCAACACAGAACGCCTGGAACAATACCTGAAAGGTTATGACGTGGGTTTTTCCATCAAGGACAATGGAAATGGGACAAACACCATTGCTATCGATGCCAAAAATGTGAAGGCGCTTGAAGCAAGTTTCAAGGGTATCATCAATGATTTAACGAATCCTGACAAGGCTGAGAAGCTATCCTATAACCTGGTTAAAAGTCCTAAAAATATGACCGTGAAGGAAAAACTCACTTATTACAAGAAGCAGGTCAAGGCTGATATTAAAACTAAAAACCAGGTTAAAGTTCCAACGCCTAAAAAGGCGATTGCTAAAGATGAAAAGGGGTTATAGATGATTACAGAACAGAAAAAACGTAAATTTCTCCCTTACTTTATTGTGGGGTTGCTTCTCTTCTATGTGGTGCATTGGTTGGTTAAACTTTATGACCTAGCCCCTGCGACAGAAGGGGTCATCTTTTTTGATGAAGCCCGTTTAGACTGGATGACAGCTAACTGGTCAAGCAAGTCTTTGATTGATTTTTCGGTCACTCAATCTAGCCTATATGGTGGGGGGATTGCTTTCTTTATCGTCCTGATGTTTTACTTTCGAGTCAACGACAAAGGGCGTTACCGCTACGGCGAGGAATACGGGTCGGCACGTTACGCAACGAGTAAGGAGATAGCTTCCTTCAGAGATAAAGACTCTGAAAATGATATGATTTTCAGCCAAAATGCACGGATGGGGTTATTTAATAAGCGACTTCCTTTTAACCGTCAACTCAACAAAAATACTTTGACAGTTGGTCTGCCTGGTGATGGTAAAACCTTTACCTTTGTAAAGCCCAACCTGATGCAGATGAACAGTTCATTTGTCATCACAGACCCTAAAGGACTTCTTGTCCGAGAAACAGGTAAGATGCTTGAAGCTAACGGCTATAAAATCAAGGTCTTTGACCTGGTAAACCTGACTAATTCTAATCAGTTTAATGTCTTTCACTATATGCACGATGAATTAGATATTGATAGGGTTGCTTCTGCTATTAAGGAAGGGACAAAAGTTTCAGACAACATAGGAGAAGACTTTTGGAACAAGGCTGAAATTCTTTTGATGCGTGCTTTGATAGGCTATCTCTATTTTGATGGTAAAGTTTTAGGAAAATATGAGCCAAATATCGGTCAGGTTTCAGATTTGCTTCGAAATATCCAACGTGAAGACGAGGATATTCCAAGTCCAGTTGAAAGAATGTTTGAAGAGTTAGAGGAGGAATTACCAGGTAATTATGCAAACAGACAATGGGAACTATTTATTAAAAATGCTGAAGGAAAGACAGCTAGTTCAGTTAGATTTATCTCTTCAACAGTTTTTTCATCTTTTGACCATGAAGCAGTAAGGAAACTGACTGCCCGTGACTCAATGGAAATGGAAAAATGGCAGACGGAGAAAACAGCGGTCTTTATTGCAATCCCTGAAACAGACAAATCTTTCAACTTTATTGCAACTACCATGTTTGCCATGATGTTTAGGCAACTACCAATGACCGCCGATGAAATTCTTCAGGGAAATCACCCCACTTGTGAACCTGAAGACCTACTCCATATTAGACTTATCTTAGATGAGTTTGCCAACTTTGGACGATTTCCAAATTTTACAGAAACGCTCTCTTCAGTTCGTTCACGTGAAATTTCTATTGATATTATCATTCAGGCTATCAGCCAACTGAAAACACTTTATAAAGACCAGTGGGAAACTATCTTCAATAACTGCGCTACCCTGGTTTACCTGGGAACAAATGACAAGGAAACAATGAATTACTTCTCCATGCGGAGTGGTAAACAGACTATCAATGTCAAGAATCAGTCCCAAACCAGGGGGGCGCAAGGCTCAAGCAGTCAGTCTATTCAAACCATCCAACGTGACCTCTTGACACCTGATGAGGTTGCCCGTATAGGAGTTGATGAAGCACTTATCTTCATCTCAAAACAAAATGTCTTCAGGGATAAGAAGACCAACGTTCTTCAGCATCCACGGGCAAAAGAACTGGCAAATAGCCCAAGTGATGGTAATTGGTATCGTTACATTCGCACCATGTCAGATATGGATGATTGGGATGCTAACGTGAACCATGATAGGGTGATTAACACCACAGAAAAACAAGTCTTAGAAGCTGACTTGCCTTTTAGTCTAGCTTCTTAAGCAAATGAGAAAACCTTTTAGGAAAACCTAGCAGGTTTTGTTATTTTTGGAGGAAATACAATGACAAGACAAGAAACAAGAGGAATAGGATACTTTGAAACCCTCTTTTCAGCCGTTGAAATGGAGACTATGGCTGAAGCACTCAAACAATTTGCCCTGGGACACCAGGTAACTGAAAAAAGTAATAAGGGCGAGGTTTTAAATGGCTTTATCAGTACGCTGATAAAGACTTTAGAGCTTGAAGAATTTCAGGCAGTTGCTCCGCAACTCTTCAGCTACCCTAGACACTATGAAGGAAGCCTGGAGGTAGAATCGGTTGGGGCTTCAAAAGAAGACCTGAGTCATCTGAAGGACAACATAGACAGACTTCTTCAGGAGGAAATAGAGGTGATGTGAAATGAAATACCTGGTACTGGCTGAAAAGCCTGACCAAGCCAAGAAATATGCTCATGCCCTCGGACAAGCTAAGAATGAAAAAGGGGCTTGGAAAGTCACAACAAACTTGATAGACGGTCAAGTGACGGTGGTTTCAGCCGTTGGTCACTTGGTCGAGATAAAGAATCCTTATCAGAACTATGAAAATTGGGACTTGGCAAACTTGCCCGCTTTTCCTGAGACCTTCGAGTATGAGGTTAAGGCGGATAAGAAAAAGCAATTTAACCTGATAAAACGTGAGGTCAATCAAGCAGATTGCATCATCATAGGGACAGATGCAGACCGTGAGGGTGAGTCTATCGCTTATTTGATTTTGAGACTGATTCCAAATGCTCTGAAGAAGGTCAAATATAGGTTATGGGTCAACTCTCTGACGGATTCAGGAATTGTCAAAGCCTTCAAAAGCCTGAGACCTGCTGAAGAAACCCGACAATATGCTGAAGAAGCTGAAGCACGTGCCAAATCAGATTGGTTGGTCGGCTTTAATTTTAGCCCTTGGACATCATTGAAGCTCCAGGAGTTAGGTTATTTAGGGGAGAAGGAGAAGAAGTTTTCAGTTGGTCGAGTACAGACACCGATTGTTTCTCTAATCGTTGAAAATGACCTGGCTATTGATTCTTTTGAGCCTAAACCGTTTTGGAAGGTAGAACTGATTGATGATATAGGGACAATCTTCAAAAACAACACCAAATTTGAGACCCTAGAGAGCGCACAGGAGGCTCTAAAGGTTCTTGGGGGATATTCGGTCGTTCAATCTATTCAAAGCGAAAATAAGGCGGTTTCTGCGCCAAATTTATACCATTTGACAAGTCTTCAATCAGAAATGAGTAAGAAATATCACTTTGATTCAGCTTATACCCTTGAAATAGCTCAAAAGCTCTATCAAAAAGGGGTTACGTCTTATCCACGTACTGACCACAAATTGATTACCCCTAATGAATTTGAATACCTGGTTAAACACCTTGACGATTATAAAGCTATCCTGGGTATTGAAGCTGATTTACCTAACGTTAAGCCACGGAAGAAGTATGTGCAAGATAAACAGATGGAACACTATGCCATCATCCCAACGGAAAACATGTCAGACGTGAGTTCACTTGAAGGAGATGAAAAAATCATCTATACGGAAATCCTCAAGAGAACGCTCTTGATGTTTGCTTCTGATTACCGTTACCAAGCAACACAAGTGACACTTGATAACAATGGGAATACCTTCAGCGCTAAAGGAAATGTGATGACTAATGAGGGGTGGACAGAACTAGCTGAAAAGGAAAATAAGGATTCCGTCTTACCTATCTACCAGGAGGGGGCTAGAATAGCCACTGAAGCCCAAATTAAGGAAGATAAGACAAAACCACCTGCAAGGCTAACAGAAAGCAGTCTGCTTGATGACGTGCTTCCTAAGTACAATTTAGGAACACCTGCAACACGAGCAGGCATCATTAAGACCATTATTGACCGTGACTATATCACACGTGACAAGAAGACAGGTCAATTTTTCCCAACAGATAGGGGGAAAATGCTTGTCCTTTTCCTGGATAATCTTGAAGTGATGTACACCAATCCTGAAACAACTGGAAAGTGGGAAACAGCCCTTCAGTTAGTTGGTCAAGGTCAAAAGTCTAAAGATTGGTTTATCGAGCAAACCAAAAAAGCCATAAGAGCACAATTAGAGAAAGGAGCAGGATAGATGGCAAGTATCGAAGAACTGAAGCAGTTATCCATTTTAGAGGTAGCTGAGAGCCTAGGAATGCAACTACACCGAACAGGAAGCCATACTTACGCCTGGCAAGAGCATGATTCCTTTACTATCAATACCAGGGATAATTATTTCAATTGGTTTGCCCGTTCTATTGGTGGTGACGTGATAAAAATGGTTCAGATAGTCCAAGAAGAAATGACAGGAGAATCTGTCTCTTTTAAGCAAGCTAAACATTTCCTGGAAGAGGGGAGCTTTGATGTAGTGGATGCAACTATTATTCCTGAAAAAGAACCTTTTCATTATTATCTTGAACCCTATGAAACTGAATTCAAGGAGGGTAGAGAATATTTGAAGGAAATCAGGGGCTTGTCTGATGAGACGATCGATTTTTTCGCAGAAAAAGGCGTCTTATCACAAGCCACTAAAAAGACAGGTGATTATTTTGAACCTGTCATTGTTTTCAAAAGCCTGGACACTCAAAATGAGGTTATAGGAGCTTCTTTGCAAGGGATAAGGGAAAACTTAGACTTGTACGAAAGAGGGCGCTTAAAACAAATAATGAGGGCTTCAGATGGCTTGACAGGGATGCACGTTGATATTGGGACACCATCCCGTCTAGTTTTTGCTGAAGCTCCAATAGACCTTATGAGCTACTATGAACTCAAAAAGGACTCCCTTCAGGATGTCCGTTTAGTTGCTATGGATGGCTTAAAAGAATCAACTGTGAGTCGTCACGTGGCAGAACTTTTGACTGAGATTGGTGAACTTAATGGCGAGGTTGACCAGGAGAAAAAATCTTCCTTCCTGGCTGACATGGCTAGAGTAACCACTTTCTTTGAAGATGGAAAACACCAGGATTTAATTACCCTTGCCGTTGATAATGATGAGGCAGGGCATGCCTTCATTCAGCGTTTAACCGCAAAACAAATTGGACTTACTCTTGACCTTCCACCAATAGCAGAAGGACTGGAAAAAATGGACTGGAATGATTATCTAAAAAATTATAAGCATCCAACGGTTGAGAACAAAGAAAAAGCTCCTGACCGAAGTCAAGAGCTGTCTAACATTGGGGGCGAACTTTTTAATCGCAATTTCAGTTCTTTAGAAACCGAAGTTTCAGGGATAGCACTGCAACCCGAAGAGTCAATGACTCAACCTGATTTTCCTGCCAATGTTTACTTATATTTTAACATTGATAGGTCTAAAGAGTCAAGTGTTGGGCTTAGAAATGGCTATCATTATGCAACAGACAAAGATATTCGTTTTCTTAATAGATATGCTGAAGAGTTTCAAAAGTCAGCATCCTGGTATTTGAATGAGCTTGCTGATAGCAAGGTCACTTATTTCTATCAAGACCTTGACGAAATTAAAATGCTTCAGATTGACTTTGAGAAGAAAAATTGGATGCACTTAACAGGACTAGCTCCTGTTTACCAGGAATGGGCGGACAATCTATCAGAGCAGTTTATCGAAGATATAGCTTCAGGAAACGGAAACTTTGCTAACTTATCCGTTGGAACAGGGTTTAGAGATAAAGCAAAATTATTACCTTTACTACCTGAAATATTTGAAACAGATTCATTTGTTTTTGATGATTTATCCTCAGTTGAAAAAATGGGACGACTCGATGTCTCAAGCTCTATTCGTTCTGATGATAAAGATATATTATTAGCTTTTAGGACTGATGACAATTCATCTTTCCCTGCAACGCTTTTAAAACCAAATACAGCCTTAAACATTGAACTAGATGCATTGAATCAAGAAAAAATTATCTTAGGTGTATTTGCTGAAAAGAATAATCAAATAAAAATTCTATCTCTTAATAATGAATTTATCACGGATAATGGAAAAGAAATGCTTGAGACTTTACAGAAAAATAAAGAAGTTACACCGCTTAAAGAAGAAATAAATTTACAAGATGGAGGGCATATAATGTCAACAAATCAAGACCAAAATTTAAGAAATCAGCTTGACCAAACTCTTAGAGAAGAAGAGCAAAAAAAGATTGAACAACATCAACAAGAAGAACTGGAACGGGATTCAGATGGTGACGGTCTTTCTGATGAACAAGAGAAAAATCAAGGGACAAGTCCTTACAATGCAGATACAGATGGAGACGGGAAATCGGATAATGAAGAAATTGTATATGGGTCAAATCCAGTTGATGCTGAGCATCCAAATTCTCAAAATACCCCTTCTTCAGAACCAACAAAAACTGTTGCTGAACTGATTGAAGCAAAAGACAGTAAAGGGCTTTCGCAATTATTGAAGGACGGTGTCAATGATTATTTTGAATCAGATACGTATAAACAATACCTTGAAACAATGAGCAAGTTTCACAGCTATTCCCCAAGAAATATTCAGTTGATTGTAATGCAAAATCCTGATGCTTCCCACGTAGCATCTTTCAAAAAGTGGAAGGATGACTTTGAAAGAAGTGTCAATAAAGGCGAGAAGGCGCTACGGATTTTTGCGCCAATTACCCTTAAAAAGAAAGACCCTAAAACGCATGAACCCCTTCTTGATGAAAATGGAAATGAACAAACCTACACGTCCTTTAAACTTGTTCCTGTCTTTGATATTTCCCAAACAAACGGAAAAGAATTAGCAAAGCCTATTTATGAACTCGAAGGGACTTATCAAGATTATGGCAACCTTTATAAGTCGGCTAAAGAGGTTTCAGAAGCTAATGGCGTTCCTCTTTCTTTCAGCAATGACACAGGAACTGCCAATGGTTATTACTCTCCAAAAGAAAATCATATTGTGATTAAGCAAGGGATGTCTGAGCAACAAACTTTAAAAACAATCTTCCATGAAATGGCACATTCAGATTTACACAATTTAGAAAAGTTGCAAGAAGAACCATTGAAACGAAGTACCGCAGAATTGCAGGCGGAGTCAGTCGCTTTTGTTGTTGCTAGTCACTATGGGTTAGACACAAGTGATTACAGTTTTGGTTATTTGGCAACATGGTCACAAGACCCTGAAGGACTTTCAGACCTAGAAGCACAAATCAAAATTGTCCAAAAAGAAGCAGATAGTTTGATTTCAAGAATTGATAAATCGCTTGAAAAGTATCAAAGTAAGGAACTAAAAAAAGATGCTTTTCAGGAAAAAATTGACCGACTGAAAAACAAAGATAAAGAAAAGACAGTTGAGCCTAAAGAGAAAGAGCAGGCGAAAGATTCGCCAAAAAAAGCACAAAAGAGCGACAACGAGATGAGCCTGTAAAAGACCTTGTCGCTCAATTATCAGCAGGCTTTATGAGTCGAAGAAAACAATCGGAGGAATAAAACCATGAATGAAACAATCGAAGCAACATTACTTTTGAACCTATTCTATTTTGAGAATGGCACATATACCAAGAATGAAAATTTTATCGAAGCCAAGCGCAGAAAAGCGATTGCTCTTTT
The DNA here is from genome assembly GCF_010120595.1 of Streptococcus thermophilus. Classification (NCBI taxonomy): domain Bacteria; kingdom Bacillati; phylum Bacillota; class Bacilli; order Lactobacillales; family Streptococcaceae; genus Streptococcus; species Streptococcus thermophilus. The sequence continues at coordinate 105,041 of NZ_CP038020.1, read as the reverse complement.
AGATGAAGATGCTGACGAGCTAAAAGACATTGACCCTGAATTAGCTCAAGAATATGCTGAGACAATCAGCTATCTTGAAACTCTTTCTGATGAAGAGTATCAAACCAAAAAAGAAGAATTGCTTCAACAAGTTGAAGTCAATTAAGGTCTGAAGGACGACTTAGGGGCTTGGGGATATTCCCCAAAACTTTGAAAGATTGACCCGCTCAAAATTGGCACTTTGCCAGTTTTGGGTTTTGGGAAAATCTTTTAAATATTGCATTTGGGTACCCAAATGCTATGCTTGCCAGTTTGAAAAGTTTAGGGGATAAGAGTGTACTTGTCAAGAAAAATGAAAGGAAAATTTCAATGACAAACGAGAAACGATATAGAGAGATTCAGCGAAAAATGAGAGTGACTCCAAGAGAAAATGACCTGATAAAAGAAAGAATGGCACTTCATGGATTTAAAAATTTTAACACTTATGCTCGTTATATGCTTTTGACTGGTGAGGTGGTAACAGTTGATTATTCTGAGTTGATAAAATTGAGAACAGAGATAAATAGAATTGGTACAAATATCAACCAACTTGTAAAATATATCAACACGAATGAAGAAGTTAGTCTTGAAAATTATCGAACTTTGCAGGAATCGTTAGCAGAGGTTAAACGCTTGGTTGATGAAAATTTTAACCGAGAAATTGCCCATATTGAAAAAGTCTTGAAGGAAAGAAAGGAGTAAATTGATTTGGTAGTAACAAAAGTCAAACAGATAAAATCGGTCAATAAATTATCTGATGGTATCAAGTATATTGAAGATGGTGCTAAAACCATTGGAGCTGAATTGCTTGATTCAGATTTAAACTTTCCTATCAAGTTTGTAAATGGTCAACCTGTCTCTCAGTTGGTTTCAGGAAATATGATAATTGATGTTGAGTCTGCTTATTCAGAAATGATGCAACTGAAGCAACTTGCCAATTTAGAAAAAGGCAGACCAATCAATAATGAGGAGTTGGTCAAAAATGACGTTTTAGCCCACCATGTTATTCAATCATTTTCCCCTGAAGATAATCTGACACCTGAACAGGTACATGAAATTGGACGAAAGACGGCACTTGAGTTGACAGGTGGAAGTCATCAATTTGTGATTGCTACTCACATGGACAAGGGGCATCTACACAATCACATTTATATCAATTCCACTAACTCAGTAACTCTTAATAAATTCAGATGGCAGAAGGGCACAAAAAAAGCCCTGGAGCAAATTTCTGATAAGTATGCTGATTTAGCAGGAGCAAAAATCCTTGAAAATAAAAATCAATTTGGTCACAAAGAATACTCAGCATATCAGAAAGAAAATGTCTTCAAATTAGAAATCAAGTCCCGTCTTGAATTTCTTTTGAAACACTCAACCAGTCTAGGGGACTTTCAAGAGAAGGCAAAGGCGCTTAATCTTGCAGTGGACTTTTCAGGCAAATATGCCAAGTATAAATTACTTGATAAAGACCAAAAGAGAAATACTCGTGACAGCACCTTGTCAAAAAAGGGACGTTACTCTTTGGAACAAATTCAAGAGCGAATAGCTAAAAATAAAATCGTGCATCCGCTACAGTCAATTAAAAGCGAGTATGACAAATTACAAGCCGAGAAAGCTGAAGATTTTGAAATCAGGGTCAAGATTGAACCGTGGCAGGTCGAGCATGAAACAGACACAGGGATTTATCTTCAAATGCAGTATGGGATAGCCAATCAAGGAACAGTTAAAATTCCAAGTCGCTTAGTTGATAAACAGGATGACGGGAGCTTTGATGTCTTTATCAAGAAATCTGATTTTTTCTATTTCATCAATCCTGACAATTCAGCAAGTAACAAATTTATGAAAGGGTCAACGCTTATCAATCAGCTTGCTTATGAGAGTGGAGAATATATCTTGACCAAGAACCCTAATATTTCCAAGTTGGATTTACTGGTCAAGGAATATAATTACCTAGTCAGTCATAATGTATCTGATTCTGACCAGTTTCATGAACTACGTGACCGCTTTATTGCTCAAATTGAAGAAACACAAGATTCATTAGATAGGCTTGATGACAAAGTGGAACGCTTGAACAAAATTGCTTCAGCGCTTGAAGATATTCATTCAGAAAGTCCGATTGATGCAAAAGTAGCTTATCAAGTTTTGGAAGAACTCAATATTTCACCTTCAGTCAATCCAAAAGAGATTGAAAAACAGGTTGTTGAGGTTTCAATCGAACGGAAAGCCCTGAAGGAAAAATTTGATAGTATTGTTAAAGACTTTACTCAATATGAAAAACTTGAGAAACACGCTCAAGCAAGAAGACAAGAAATTTCTCCACAGAAAAATGACCCTGAAGAAATAGAAAGATAGGCTAAGAAAAATCACCGCCAACGGCGATCGATTTTTCGGTGAAATAAAATTCTAAAACAAGGCAAGGAGATTATAAACTTTTAAATAAAAATTCCTACATGGGATATGTATTTTATTTTGTAAATAGAAAAATGGTCATGTCTATTAGATATGGTCATTTTCTATTTATTTTATTAAATAACGTGGACAATAGAGTATGCCTTATTGTCCTATTGTTCATTTATTGATTTACCAGGTCTGAGAAGGTGGACAATAGAGTTAGGCAAAAAAGGAGACTATAAATGACAAGAATTGGTTATGCACGTATCAGTACATCTGACCAAAACATGGCAAGGCAATTAGAACAGCTTAACCAGGTAGATAAACTTTTTCAAGAAACTATCAGTGGAGCTAATAAAAACCGCCCTCAGTTACAAGCTATGCTTGCTTATATACGTGAAGGTGATATAGTGGTTGTGACAGAATTAGAACGCCTGGGTAGGAATAACAAGGAGCTAACTGAGGTCATGAATGATATTCAAGCCAAGGGGGCAACCTTGGAAGTCTTAAATCTTCCCACTCTTCGAGGGATTGAGGATGACAACCTGAGACGGCTCTTGAACAATCTTATCCTGGAACTCTACAAGTACCAGGCACAAGCTGAAAGGGAACGCATAAAGGAACGGCAACGCCAAGGGATAGCTATTGCCAAGACTCAAGGAAAGTACAAAGGCAGAAAAGCCATTTTTTCAGAAGATGACAGCAGGCTTCTTCATGCCTTTGACCTTTACCTTGAAGGTCTATCAGATAAAGACGTTGCCAAGCTAACAGGTATCAACGAACGTACTTTTAGGCGGTATCGTGAAAAGCATAAGATAAAAAGATAAACATAATTATAATTATAAACATAATTATGTTGACAAATATAATTATAGTGGTATAATAGAAGTATAGAAAACAGGAGGGATTTCTGATGAAGATTATTACATTTTCAGCTATCAAGGGTGGGGTTGGGAAGACAACTCTTGCCTATAATTATGGTGAGTGGTTAGCTAGTAAAGGAAAGCAGGTCTTGTTTATTGACCTTGACCATCAATGCAACTTAACCCAAACTTATGATGTTTTTAATAACGAGGGAACAGTCGCTAATATTTTTAGAGGGAAAGGTGATGTTGCTCTTTTGAATGTTAAGGAGAACATTGACTTAATTCCAGGCTATCTCCGTCTTGATAGGTTAGAAAAAGAACTTGAGACCAAAGCCTATAAAGATATGTTACTCTATATGTGGTTAGAGGATAACTATGATGATAAAGGAATTGAGAAGTACGATTATGTCATCATAGATTGCCATCCTGATTTTTCAACGGCAACTCGTAACGCTATCATTGTTAGCCATGCAGTGTTAAGTCCTGTGATTCCGTCAGAGCATGGTTACCAGGCAAAATTTAACCTTCAGGAGCGACTAGAAGAATTTAAAGCTGAAGCGTTCGATTTTAAAACCCGTGAAAGCTATGTGACAGCAGAACTTTTCTTTTTAGGAAATATGATTAAGCACAATACCAAATCATCCAAAGAATTGGTAGCATCTCTTACGAATGAGGAAAATGTCCTTGCAATGATTCCTCAAAAAGAACTCTTTAATAGGTCAACGCTTGATAAAGTCTCTCTTTCAGATATGATGAAGGACAAAGACCTGACCAGGGTCAATAAGGAATTTTTCAAGGATATTGACTTTACTTTTCAGAAAATAACTGATAAAATATCATTATAAATATAGTTATAAATATATTGATAAAGGAGATACCATGGCATTTGAATCTAAGAAAAAACAAATCAGCAAATCCCTTCAGGAAACCTTGAAAGAAATTAAGACACCTTCAGCAGTTGAGACGTTTGAACGTACCAAACAATATCAGTTTACTCTTCAGCCATCAGTCCGTGAAAAAATTGACAGCCTGGCAAAAGAGAAAGGCTATCGCTCAGCATCTTCATATATTAACGACTATTTCAAAAATTTATAAACATAATTATGTTTATAATGATGATAAAGAGTGATAATTTAATCAAACTTAAAATAATATAGAATAAGGATTGCCAATACATGGAAATGTCCGTGAAAAAATGTTATCAGTTACTAAAAAGAGATGAAATTGAAGATAAGTTTAATAGACCTTTCCAGATGGAGAGGTCATTTTTTTAATACCCAAAATCCTGACTTATCGCTATAATAGGCTTTATTATTTCAAAGTGGGGTGAAGTAGATGGATGAAGCTATTCTTGACGAAAGAGAATTTTCAAAACAGTTGAACCAAAATAATCAGCGTGCATTCCTCAAGATGATTGAAGCCTATGAGAAAAAGATTGCGCCTAGCATGAGAGCGCAGGGATATAAAAGAATTAACCAAAAAGAACGTACTGTGATTTTCTCCTTTGGTGAAATGACCTTTATACGTAGCAGATGGAAGAAGGGAGATACGGTTAGAATCCCTGTTGATGAAAAGTTAGGTTTAGAACCACGTCAACGCTTCTCCCAGGAGCTTCTTTATCAGATTACTGAGCTATCAAATTATATGCCTTATCGGAAAGTAGTTGCTGTGATGGAGTTGCTGAAGAAAATCTATATCACTAAAAACACCGTTCAGCACGCCTTAGAGGTGGCAGGGCAACTGATTAACGAGAAAGAAGAATATGACTCTCTATCTGTTCAAAGTTGGACCGAGGAAGAAAAAGAGAAGGTCAAGCCCAAAATTTTGTATGTTGAAGGTGATGGGGTTTGGGTTAAACGTTCAACGGACAAGAAGAAAAAATCCCTTGAATTGACTCACTTTGTCGTCCATTCAGGAAGTAAAAAAGGCAAAAGAAATGTCCTGATGGATAAACTAGAAGTAGTATCAACACACTATCAACGTGCAAAAGATAAACTCCTAGACCTTATTTATCAGCATTATGATATTGATTCTAATACCTTGATTGTTACTAATTCAGATGGTGGTAAGGGCTATTCTCCCAAAGTATTTAAGGAGCTTGCAGATGCTTTCAATCCCAAAAAACACTTTCATTTTTGGGATGCTTTTCACGTGAATCAAGCCTTGAAAAAGAACCTGAGTCCTTTTCCTTCAGGTTTGGTCAATCAAGCCTTTAAAGCGATCAAAAACCGAGACAAGTCAGGGTTGAAGACGGTGCTTGATACCGCAGAATCATTGATTGAGTCGGATGAGAGATTAGAAGCCTTTCAACGCTTCAGCAGGCAACTGATGAAAAATTTCAGGTTTACGGACAAGCCTGAGTCTTTTGGATTGAGTTCAAATGGTATAGGTATCATGGAATCGCAACACCGAAAAATCACGTATAGGATGAAAAACAGGGGGATGTATTGGAGTAAGAAGGGGGCTAACGCCATGAGTCAGACTATTCTTTTAAGCCACACAGGAGAGTTGAGAGACCTCTTTTTCGGTGAGTGGAGAAGTCACTTTGACACAATGAAAGACCAAGAGAAAAATACTTCTGGTCTGCCTTGTCATGATGAAAATAAAAACTATACCTTGCCACAACTCAAACGGACGAACGTTAAGAAAAAATGGGGAGAACATATGATAGAGGAACGGGACTAAAAACAAAAAAACCTTGAATTGTCAAGGCTTCTTGTAAAAAAATTATAGAAATTGCTTGCATTTGAATCTAATTATGATATAATAGAGTTATAGAAAAACACGAAGAAAAGGCGCTAGGTGCGACAACACCTAAACGCCAACCGATTAAACAACTACCACTTGTTCAATCAGTAATAGTATTGTATCATCATCAAGACGATAAATCAAGACTGGGACAGGGAAAAAGTTGAAAGTTTCGGTCTTTATTTGCGTTCGATTGATGATTTTTCATTTTCTCCCAAAAACAGACACACTCAGAACAAAGTCTAAAATTTACGAAATTTAAAATTTAGGATATAATGATTAGAAAGAGAATGCCAAATTCTGCTCTTTTTTTCGATGATTGGAGGAGTCAGTTGGTATTTATGTGTCGAACACGCCCTGGAGAAGGTGTTAAAATCTGACTAAAAAGGGTGCTAAAAACAAAAATAAGGAGAAGCTGCGGTGGAGACTCCATGTCCACCATTGATTAGGCAGTTAATAAGCAAATGGCAAACAAAAACCGTTACAAATTTCATTTTGGAGAAAAAAATCTCACGCTAACAACTGATAAGGACAACTTATTCATGGAAGAGGTGGAGCGTGTTGCTTATGAAAAATATAAAATTATCAAAAAGCAGATGAAAAATGCTGATAATGAAACGATTGCTATCCTAATGGCCATCAACTCTTTGTCGACTCAGTTGGAACGTGAAATTCAAGTTGAAGATATGGAAAAAGAGTTGGAAATTTTGAGAGCTAAGCAACTCGAACAACTTAAGGTCAAGGCGACAGCTCAAAGTGATGACGATGAGGATGACGCATGATTGGACTTCTTGTCTTAGCCCTCATGGCTTGGAATTTCTATATTGGCTACCGAAGAGGTCTCTTTATGCAAGCCTATTACGTGGTTTCAGTCATTATCGCCATGTGCGTCGCGGCCTACTTTTATAAGTCTCTGGGAGAGGCTATCAATCTTTGGGTACCTTATACTAATCCAACCAAAGATGCCAGTGTAGCTTTTTTTACAGACCAGAATATCTTCTCACTTGACCGTGTCTATTATGCGGGCGTCGCCTACTTCGCCATTTATTGTGTGGCCTATTATGGTTTGCGTTTTCTTGGGATTTTCTTCCATTTTGTGAGAATTGAGCGCCTTGATCAGACACGGTTCAAAGTGATAGGCGGTGTTTTTGCTTCCTTGGTAAGTCTGGTACCTTTGACGATGTTGGGGAATATCCTTGCGACCGTTCCCATAAACAATATTCAAACGGTCTTGTCATCTAGCTGGTTTTTGCGTCTTTTAATTAATTGGAATTTTCCAGTTAGCCAGATTATCCAACACTTGTGGACAAGTGTGATATAGAAAACAGACGTCTTCCTTGCTTAAGGGAGACTTTTTTGTGTTTGGATTTGAGATATATGAAAAAGACTGGACATAGTGTCTCAGTCTCTCTTAATTAGTTTTAACCCAAGGTTGCGATGGTACATCCGGAACCACCAGCACTTTGTGGGGCATATTCAAAATTTTTAACATGGCGATGACGGCGGAGATATTTGGTTACAGCATCTCGGATGACACCGGTACCAATACCGTGGATGATTTCCACCTGACTCATGTTGTTAAGTAGAGCTTGGTCAATAAAGGCATCGAGCTCTTGCATGGCTTCTTCGTAACGTTTCCCACGAAGGTCTAGACGGGCACGAGGCCCATCAGAAGATGTCTTCTTGGCTTTTTTAACCACATTAATTTGTTTTTTCTTGGGTTGTTGTGCTTCTGCTTGGGCACGAACCAGAGTAAATTCGTCTGCCTTTAGGCTCATCTTGATGAGACCCACTTGAGCTTCCCAGTTACCATTTTTGGCTTGACTGGTGAGCGTACCACGTTGCCCATAGGCAGTAACGATGATATCATCACCGACACGAGGGGCACGCGCAGCCTTTTCTTTCTTGGCTTTACGAAGAACCTTGTTCTTAGAAAGGTCGACTTGTGCGGCAAGTTTCTTAAGTTTCCCTTTGGCGTCGATAACTTCATGAGGCTTGAGTTGACTCTTATCATGGAGATTTTTGAGAATACTATCGCTTTCAGCTAAAGCTGTATCTACCATCTCTTGAATTTCTTTTTGAGCCTTTTCGAGTTCCTTGTCGTACTCATGGGAGAATTCATTATAGAGTTTCTTGACCGCACGGTTGAATTTAAGGTTCTCTTGCTCAACGTCCTTGATGTGCTCCAGACGTTTTTGTGTTTCCACAGTTTGGGCTTCAAGTTGCTCGATGATACGGTTGACATCACTATCCGTATCAGTGAGGTTTTCTGCTTCCTTGACAATAATCTCATTCAAACCGAGGCGGCGAGCAATCTCAAAGGCGTTAGAGCGACCAGGAACCCCTTGCATAAAGCGATAGGTAGGTCTTAGAGTTGCTGTGTCAAACTCCATGCTAGCATTTTCCACATGTTGTGTCTCAATCCCATAGGCCTTAAGCTCAGGATAGTGAGTAGTAGCCATGGTCTTAATCTGGCTCAAACGGAGGTGCTCTAGGATTGCCATGGCTAGACTAGCCCCTTCCTGAGGGTCGGTACCAGCCCCAAGCTCATCGACCAAGACCAAGCTATTGCTGTCGGCAGTGTTCAAAATCTCGACAATGTGCGTCATGTGACTAGAGAAAGTTGACAAGCTCTGTTCGATAGACTGTTCGTCTCCGATATCCGCAAAAATCTCTTGGAAAATGGCTACACGACTGCCCTTATCAGCCAAAATTGGCAGACCAGATTGAGCCATTAGTTGAGCTAGTCCTAGAGTTTTAAGCATGACCGTTTTACCACCAGTATTGGGACCTGTAATGACAATGACCGTGAGATCCTCATCAAAGCGCAAATCGTTGGCTACTGGATTGATTAAAAGAGGGTGACGAACGTTAAGCAGTTGGAGTGTTTGGTTGTCACTAATCTCTGGAATAATTGCCTTTTTATCATGGAGATAGAGGTATTTTCCTCTAATGAAGTCCATATGGCCCAAAATCCAAGCGTTGTTAGCGATGGCAGCAGTATGTGGACGGAGTTGATCAGACAGTTCATGTAGGATACGTGCCATCTCATGGCGCTCGTCTGCACGTAATTGTGTAATTTTTTCGTTAAGCTGGATAACGGCTCGTGGCTCGATATACACTGTGTTCCCAGAGCTTGAGATGTCATGAACAACCCCCGCAATACGGTTACGGTAGGTATTTTTGACAGGAAGCACTGAACGGCCATTACGACTAGCAATTAAGTTCTCAGCTAACATGTGCCCAGATTTCTTGAGAATGTCTTGCAAGGTCTGGCGAATGGCATCATCACAAGCCTTAAGTTGACGACGGATATTTTGCAACTCAGGACTAGCAAAATGCTCAATAAAACCACCATCATTAATACTTTGAAGACTACCTTGTAGCCTTGGAAAGGCCTCAATCTTTTCAAAAAGACGTTTAAGAGCGATGAGTTCAACATTTTCAAGGTCAGCGTAGAAGCGGCTAAGGTCAGCTGAAGCTTGCAAGACCTTCTTGATAGCAATGAGCTCCTGGATGTTGAGGTCAGCATCCAGTTCCAAGCGACGCAAGGGCTCAGAAATATCTCTTAAGCTACCAATGGCAAAGCCATGATGCTCTACGAAAATCTCAGACATTTCTTGGATTTCTGTAAATTGGTTTTGAATTCTTTCTGGATTGGTCATAGGCACCAAGTCACGTAACTCCGCCTGAGCCTGTTCGGTCTGCAGGTATTCTGTGAACTGGTCTTTGACCTTGTTAAATTCTAATTGGTCTAAAATCTTTGTGTTCATAGCTCCTATTATAGCATATTTTACTATAGGACGTGGAGCTGGGAAATACCTGTAACAATACTGTTGACTGATTCGTTCTAAAATTTGTCGATGGACAATTTTCCTTATGGCTTATTATTTATGAATGTTTATTTTACAAAACAGTCTTCTCAAAATAAGAGATTTTCAATCAAAACCAATGCACCCATCTATGCTATAATAAACCTATGACTAATCAAAAAAAATTACTATTAATCGACGGTTCGTCCGTTGCCTTTCGTGCTTTTTTCGCACTCTATAATCAAATTGACCGTTTTCGTAACAATAACGGCCTTCATACCAATGCCATCTACGGCTTTCACCTTATGTTGGACAACCTACTTGAGCGTATTCAGCCGACCCATGTCTTAGTAGCTTTTGATGCGGGAAAAACAACTTTTCGTACAGAGATGTTTGCGGACTATAAGGCTGGTCGTGCCAAGACTCCAGAGGAATTCCGTGAACAGCTCCCTTATATCCGTGAGATGTTGGCTGCACGTGGCATTGCCTATTATGACTTGGCTCAGTACGAAGCAGATGACATTATCGGTACCTTAGCTAAGATGGCTGAAAATACTAGTGAGGCCTTTCAAATTACTGTTGTTTCTGGGGATAAAGACTTGATTCAGCTGACTGATGAAAATACAGTCGTTGAGATTTCGAAGAAAGGCGTAGCTGAGTTTGAGGCCTTCACTCCTGACTATCTCATGGAGAAAATGGGGATTACTCCAGCTCAATTCGTCGATCTTAAGGCCCTCATGGGTGACAAGTCCGACAATATTCCAGGGGTTACTAAGATAGGTGAAAAGACTGGTCTCAAGCTCCTCTTGGAACACGGTTCCCTTGAAGGCATCTATGACCACATTGATGAGATGAAAAAGTCCAAAATGAAGGAAAATCTCATCAACGACAAGGAACAAGCCTTCCTTTCTAAGACCTTGGCGACCATTGATACACAGTCACCTATTGAAATTGGCCTAGATGATACGGCCTTTAAGGGACCTAACCTTGAAAAATTGCTAGCCTTTTATGACGAGATGGGCTTTGTTCATTTCAAAAATGCTCTTCGCGGAGAGGCTGTCCCACAGGATTTTGATGTGGCCTATGTAGAGCCTAGCCAAGTGACAGCGGATCACTTTAGCTCTGAAGATTTCTTCTATTTTGAAATCCTCGGTGACAATTATCACACAGAACCTATCATCGGTTTTGCTTGGGGAAATGAAAAGCAGATTTATGCGTCTACAGATACTGACCTACTCAAATCAGAAGCATTCCAAGCAGCTCTTTCTAAGGCTGTTAATATCTACGATTTCAAGCGCAGTAAGGTCCTTTTGAGCCATCTAGGTATTGACTTGCCGACAGCTAATTTTGATGCCCGTTTGGCCAAGTATTTGCTCTCAACTGTTGAGGACAATGAATTGTCAACAATTGCTCGTCTCTACACAGATTTATCACTGGAAACAGATGAGGTAGTCTATGGTAAGGGAGCTAAGCGTGCCATTCCTGAAAAAGAGGTCTTGCTCAGCCACCTGGCAAAAAAAGTCAAGGTCCTTCAGGTTGCCAAACCGGTCATGCTAGAAAAGTTAGCTGAACATGGCCAATCAGAGCTTCTCTTTGACATGGAATTACCATTGGCAAATGTGTTAGCCAAGATGGAAATGGCTGGTATTAAGGTCGATGGACAAACCCTTAACGAGATGGCAGTGGAAAACCAAGCAGTCATCGACAAATTGACCCAAGACATCTACGAAATGGCGGGCGAAGAATTCAATATTAACTCGCCTAAACAGTTGGGTGTTATCCTCTTTGAAAAAATGGGTCTACCTTTGGAATACACTAAGAAAACCAAGACAGGTTATTCAACGGCAGTGGATGTCCTTGAACGTTTGGCACCAATTGCTCCAATAGTAGCTAAGATTTTAGAGTACCGCCAAATCACTAAGCTTCAGTCTACCTATGTCTTGGGGCTTCAGGATTATATCCTTGAGGATGGTAAGATCCATACCCGTTACATGCAAGATTTGACCCAGACAGGTCGACTCTCATCTGTGGATCCTAACTTGCAAAATATCCCCGTTCGCTTGGAGCAGGGTCGTCTCATCCGTAAGGCCTTTGTCCCATCGACTAAGGACGCAGTGCTACTAAGCTCGGATTACTCACAAATTGAGTTGCGCGTGCTTGCCCACATTTCGGGAGATGAGCATTTGATTGCAGCCTTTAAGGAGGGGGCGGATATCCATACCTCTACAGCCATGCGTGTCTTTGGTATTGAAAAGCCAGAGGATGTCACACCTAACGACCGTCGTAACGCTAAGGCTGTTAACTTCGGTATCGTTTATGGTATTTCTGACTTTGGTCTTTCTAACAACCTTGGTATTAGCCGTAAGAAGGCCAAGGAGTATATTGACACCTATTTTGAGCGTTATCCTGGTATTAAGGCTTATATGGATAATGTGGTTCGTGAAGCCAAGGATAAAGGATATGTATCAACCCTCTTCCACCGCCGTCGTGAGTTGCCAGATATCAATTCTCGTAACTTTAATGTCCGTAACTTCGCAGAGCGAACAGCCATAAACTCTCCTATCCAAGGAAGTGCTGCTGATATCCTCAAGATTGCTATGATTAACTTAGACAAGGCTCTGGTAGAAGGTGGCTATAAAACCAAGATGCTCCTCCAAGTACACGATGAAATCGTCCTTGAGGTGCCAAGCGACGAACTTTTAGCTATGAAAGCTTTGGTTAAAGAAACCATGGAATCTGCAGTAGAACTCGCTGTCCCACTCATCGCAGATGAAAATGAGGGCTGTACATGGTATGAGGCAAAGTAAAGCATGAAAGAAAATCTCCCATTTACCTATTTTCTCCTGCGTTATATGCTGGGGTTTCTAGCCGTTGTCCTGGGGTATCGTAGCAGTATTGGTGATTATCACCTACTTTATGACCAAGTAGAAATAGACAGATAAAAGCTGGACTGAGGTCCGGCTTTTTTGGTAGAACTACTTGTAATTATAAAGGATTATTGCTTAATCTATAGATAATTTAATTAATCTTCTAATTTAATCTAGTTTAGAATTGCTAAAACATAGCATTTAGTCCAATTGTATAAACGATTAGAGATATAAAAATATAGATTGATTTCTCAAAAAAATACTTAACTTATCACCTGTGTAATTGTTGATGTAATACTAAAGAGATTTAAGTGATTTAATGTTTTTATTAGGTCATTTTTTATGAAAGAATAGTTATGAAAAAGAAATTAACAGGATTTGCGCTCTTATCAAGTTTGTTCTTGCTGACAGCTTGTAAACGCAACACATACGGATGGTTCAGGATCAGGAGACGGTACTGCTAAGTCTGAGCAAGTGAGTGGCGATTCGTCCGAAACCGAGGAAGTGAGCTACGATGAGCTCTATGCTTTGGTCTTGGACCTCTATCGATCTATTGCCTTAAACCGTGATACATCAGCTGTTCCAAGCAACCTCTCAACTGAGGAAGCTTATTCAACTAATACGATTTTTGAAGCCAATAGAGTGGGTGAAAAAGTCCAATATAGCTATGTAGATATCAATAATGATGGCTCGGCTGAGGTTTTGATTGATACTCCTGACAGTGTTCATGCATTATATTATCTTAATAATGATGATGAGCTTGTATTTGCCAAAAGTGCTGGAACCTTTGCTAAGCTTGAGCACTATGAAATGCTATAAAGATGGTACCTTTAATCAGCTTCAATCGGTTGATTTCAGCATATCTGAGACGACAGATGGTGCAAGTAAGGTTAGCCTGGGAGACGTTCAGACCTTGGACTTGTTTTCCGAAGACTGGTACGACTTTGATGACTCAAGTAGCGACTGACAATACAGAAGAAAGTAGTAGCAACAGTAAGTCAAGCAAAGAGACTGGAATAGATATCGATGCTATTTAGGATGGTGATTTTAGTATTCTGGAAGGAACTTGAGAAAATGGAAGAGGAGACACTATTGTATTTAGCAAGGATAGAGTCACACAATCTGGTACAATTATTATATTGAAATTCGGAGAAGTAAAAGGCTGTATTTTGAAGGAGTATAGTTGGGCGGGGGAATCTGTAGGAAGTTCACAACTTTTTATGATTTCTTCGGGAGTTTCTATTCTAGACAATAACGAATCTGATAATAATAAAGATAGACTTTTAGGAACACAAAGTGATCTTGAGTTAGGTCAATCATCTGATTTTCATTATCGTAAAATAAGACAAAGCGGTTGGGATTTGTATTCTCAATGGCTTTGTTCCCCATAGTGACATTTATGTTATTATTTTTATGCACTTATTCTTGCAATCTATCATAAATAAAAGAGGAACCAGAAGCTGTGATAGGAGCTTAAAAAAGCAAAAGGAGAACCCATGTTTGATTTGAAAAGTTATATAATAGGGATGGTTTGTATGGGTTTGTTGACTCTTTTTGATAGGTCAATTATATCCTATCTTAAAAAATATAAGTCAAGTAAACAGAGGAAAGCTATTTACTGACTCTTATGATAGCACTATTATTTTGATTGGTTATATTAAGGGTCATAGCCGTAAGTACGATAAACTTGGCGCATAAGAAAAAGGCTAGCGCGATGCTACCCTTTTTTGCTATCTTCATAAGTTTTAATCATTTTTTTCTGTGGTGTGGCCATTGGGAACTGGTTAAAGTCCTCAGTCGTTACCCAGCATAGCTCCTTGTGGGTAGGGAGTTTGTCATCTTTAACAATACCTTCCACTATTTCGATGGTCCATTTTTGGTGGCTGAAGGTATGTTTTACGGGTGTAAAGTTATTGTCTGCCCAGACTGGTTTAAGAGCATAATTTTCCTCGAAAATAGCTTTTTGTGAAACGGTTTCGAGGGCACAATTATCCTTTTTAAAAAGACTGAGTTGTTGGCCAATAAAGTCCGTCTCTATGATAGGGAAAGTCCAGAAACCACCTAGTAGGCGCCCGTCGATATTTTTTTCTAGAAGAAATTCACCCTTCATATTTCTGATAATAAAAGCCTGAATTTGCACAGGTTTGGGCTTTTTCTTTGGCAATTTGATGGGGTATTTGTCATAGGTTCCATTGAGATAGGCTGCACAGAAAAAGCGAATAGGACTTTCGTCTGGTCTTGGATTTTTAGCCGATTCGATATCGGACCCGAGGTCCATAAGCGCCTGATTGAAGTCACCTGGACGGTCAGGATCAATCAAAATTTCCATAATAGCTTGGAAAATCTTACGATTCTTAGGGTCTCCGATGTCATAGTTAACTTCAAAGAGGCGAGCCATGACTCGCATAACATTCCCATCAACAGCAGGTTCAGGGAGATCAAAAGCGATGCTAGAAATAGCACCAGCAGTATAGGGGCCGATCCCCTTGAGTTTTGCAATATTGTCATAAGTATCTGGGAACTGACCAGCAAAGTCAGTCATGATTTGTTGTGCAGCCTTTTGCATGTTTCGGACACGTGAGTAGTAACCTAGACCCTCCCAAGCTTTGAGGAGTTTTTCTTCTGGAGCCTCAGCCAAATCCTTAACTGTTGGAAACCAGTCTAAAAAGCGCTCGTAATAGGGAATGACAGTCTGCACTTGAGTTTGTTGTAACATGATTTCACTGACCCAGATATAGTAGGGATTCTTAATTCGACGCCAAGGTAGGTCCCGTTTTTCACGATCGTACCAGTCCAGGAGGGTGCGACGAAAAGATACAATTTTCTCAGCATCCCACATAACAATGCCATATTCTTTTAAATCTAACATATATCTATTGTAGCAAAGAAATCTTTTTTCAAAAAATCTTGCATTTCCTAGAGAAAAAGATTGATAAAAGTAAGCGTTTACATTATAATAAAAATGTAAAGAAGATAAGGATTCATCAAGGAGGTAAAAGCCATGGTGAGAATCAATATTTCAAGGTATAAAAACGGAGACCAAGATATCTAAACAAAATAGTAGGCAAAACAAATAACTTTACCAATCATCTCTGAGGAGCGTGGTCACATGACAGTGGGGCGTTATAAGAATGGGGATTAATTAAGTCGCATAAAATAGCTACAAGGGAGTGATACCGCCAGAAGTTGAAAGCTAAAATCAAATCCATTAACTTACGAAAAAAGTGAAGTAAAGCTCATGAGAAATGTTAGTAGGTATAAAAATGGAGATACTTAAGCAGTTGTGTAAAATAGCTTAAGGAGTGATACCAATGCCAAACAAGTTAACTATCGACAAAAGTTTAATGCTGAAATCTTGTAACAAAGTACCGAGGTGACGATTATGTTGATGTTTGATGTAAGTCGTTATAAGAACAGCGATAAGTAATCCTCATTGAGTTGTCAGTGGGGAGATAGGTCTAAATCACAAGAATCAGGGGTTGTTGCTATGATGATGAACTTAGGACATTATAAAAATGGAGATACTTCAAGTTATTGCACAAAATAGCTTAGGGAGTGATACCAATGCCAAACAAGTTAACTATCGACAAAAGTTTAATGCTGAAATCTTGTAACAAAGTACCGAGGTGACGATTATGTTGATGTTTGATGTAAGTCGTTATAAGAACAGCGATAAGTAATCCTCATTGAGTGGTCAGTGGGGAGATAGGTCTAAATCACAAGAATCAGGGGTTGTTGCTATGATGATGAACTTAGGACGTTATAAAAATGGAGATACTTCAAGTTATTGCACAAAATAGCTTAGGGAGTGATACCAATGTAATAGAAAATTTTAAAATGGTTAAAAATCATTTATAAGTTGATGGAGGTAATTTATGATTGCTAGGTATAAAAATGGTGACACACAATAGCTCTTCCTTATGAAAATATTTTTTACAAAATTCCTAAAGGATGTTCTAATGACAATTGAAAAATCTTAAAAGCTCATTTTAGTGTGTAAGAATGAGCTTTTTGATATGTTTATTTTGGCGAAAGATTCTTAGTCCTTATTGTTTAACTGAACCTTTCGAAGCAAGGCTAGTCTTTTTTGTTCCTCTACTAGAGATAAAAAAATTTGGTATTGTTTTTGAAGATGTGGCAGGAAACTCTTGGGAATTTTGCTATCAAAACTTAAGTTGTCCAGAAAAATCGGTGCACTACTATCTCTGTAAATTTGACCCTGAAAGAAGTAGTTATTAGTCACGATGTCAACAGAAATACGTGAAGATCGCCAACGGCGTTTGCGCATGTATTTAGGTTTCCAACGGATCTTAAGCTGTTGATCTTTAATATACCAGCCCATGATGTCGATTTTGGCAGTCTGTCCAGTTTTATCATCAAAGTAGGTCACAGGTATACTCAGGACCTGATGGTTTCGTGGTGAGCTTAAAAAGGGATGGAAATCAGGGAGAAAATCGTAGTCTTTGCTAGACACCTCGGACAAGTTGTTTTCTTCTTTCACCTTGCCTCGACTGGTGTACTTGAAAAATTCAAAAACCTTACCTTGTCTTTCTAGTTTCTCCGACTCCAGTTGGTACCTTGTTACCTGGTCACCTATATTTTTTGTCGTCTTGAGGTAACGCATGGTTTCTGGGTCTTTAAAGTATAGAGCGACTAGATTTTTAAGATACTGACTGGGTGCCAGAGAGTGTAACTCCTTTGGAAAAGCAAAGATCTGGATGCTGTAGACAGACGCTAGGGGTACAGCTGCGATACCTGATAGGAGCTTGTCTTTTGTAAATAGAGAGGCGGCATCAAAGTGACTGGTGTGACCAAGATCATGTGTCATATCAACAATAAAGAGGTTGTTGTCCTGTTTGAAAGTAATGATGTAGGTATCACTCTGTCCCGGGTTTTTAAGGTAAAATTCAAGAGCAGTGATAGAAATATTATAGTAGTGGTTAAAGATCGGAAGCTCTAGTTCCTCTCCCAGTTTATTTTTACGGTAAAGCATTCTATTATTTTAGCATGAAGTTTGACCTGAGAAAAGATAACAGATAGGGCTTAGTATTTTCTGAGTGATTTTTAAGTCTCACAAAAATAGAGCAGACACATTGACTTTTTCCTTGCATTATCACTTATTCTTTGGTAAAATTATTTCTCGTGAGTGCACCTCACTTACTCGTGGCGAAAGACCATGAGTCATTAGACCAAAAGAGGAGGAAAATATCAATGGCTAAATACGAAATTCTTTATATCATTCGTCCAAACATTGAAGAAGAAGCTAAAAACGCTTTGGTAGCACGTTTCGATTCTATCTTGACTGACAACGGTGCAACTGTTGTTGAATCAAAAGATTGGGAAAAACGTCGTCTTGCATATGAAATCCAAGATTTCCGTGAAGGACTTTACCACGTCGTAAACGTTGAAGCAAACGACGCTACAGCTCTTAATGAGTTCGACCGTCTTTCAAAAATCAACGGCGATATTCTTCGTCACATGATCGTTAAACTTGACGCGTAAGAAGGTAAATTATGATTAATAATGTCGTACTCGTTGGTCGCATGACCCGTGATGCGGAGCTTCGTTACACACCAAGTAATGTTGCTGTTGCAACATTCAGCCTTGCGGTTAATCGTAACTTTAAAGGTGCTAATGGTGAACGTGAAACTGACTTTATTAACTGTGTTATCTGGCGCCAGCAGGCTGAAAATTTGGCTAACTGGGCTAAGAAAGGTGCATTGGTTGGAATTACAGGTCGTATTCAGACCCGTAACTATGAAAATCAACAAGGTCAACGTGTTTACGTAACTGAAGTTGTCGCTGATAATTTCCAAATGTTGGAAAGCCGTGCGGCACGTGAAGGTCATAGTGGTGGTTCATACAACGTTGGAGGATTTGATAACTCAAATTCATTCGGTGGTGGAGCTTCCACTGGTGGTTCGTTTGGTGAATCACAACCTGCACAATCTACACCAAACTTCGGTCGTGATGAAAGTCCATTTGGTAATTCAAATCCAATGGATATTTCAGATGACGATCTTCCATTCTAAGAATGGGCAAAACGAATTAAATATATAAAGGAGAAATAAACATGGCTCAACAACGTCGTGGCGGATTCAAACGCCGTAAAAAATTTGATTACATCGCAGCTAACAAAATCGAATATGTTGATTACAAAGATACTGAGCTTCTTAGCCGTTTCGTTTCAGAACGTGGTAAAATTCTTCCACGTCGTGTAACAGGAACTTCAGCTAAAAACCAACGTAAAGTAACAACAGCTATTAAACGCGCTCGCGTTATGGCACTTATGCCTTACGTAAACGAAGATTAAAAATAATGCCCTCATCTGAGGGTGTTTTTTCTGTCTTAATTTTGTAGATTTTTGTCATTTCTAGGGCTAAGAGTGGAGAGATTTAATCTTGTGCTTTAGGGTAAAAGAAAAATCAACTGGTCTTCTCATTTATCTTGAGGAGCTAGTTGGTTGTTCTGTGGTATAAAGAATGTATTTTCTAAGAAATCATCAAATTTCTGATCATTAACGAGGATATCAACATTGTCTTTGAAAACCTTGAAACGATTGCCTAACCAGTGTGCTTTGATATCGGCCCAATTGTTGAAACGACTCCAGCGGTAAGGAAGTGTTGGATCTTGTTTTTCAAAAATATAGATACTACCATCTTTTTCGTAAGCTATAGCTGTATGGAAGTTACTAACATCACCAGGGCTATTTTGAAAGACGGAGAGGAGTTTTACATTTTCTAGAAACTTGAGTCCAGCTTCTTTCCAAGCTTTCAGGAGGTCATCTGTAGACTGGTAGCTGATATTATCCCCAAAGAGGAGGCTGTAGAGGGCTTGATCCTTGGCGTTTAGCTCTTTGTGACGGGACTTGAGATCAAGAAATTCATTTTGAAGGGGGAGGTCCAATTTAGTAAGGCCCTCCGAACTTGTAATGAGGTCGTGAAGGATGAGGAAGGACGTCCGTCGGCAGTTCAAATCATCGGTGAAGTGAGATTTATTATCTTCGAAAGTTTTTTCGTTAAGGAAGGTGACAAATTGATTTTGATCCTTACCGATTTTGCTTGTGGTCCATTTTTTGACAACAGGTTGAAGATTTGTGTTTTCCTGATTGTAGCGGTTGATATAAGGAACTAGATTATCCCAGTCTTTTGTTGGAATACCCTTGTTTTTTAAATCTTTAGCTAGCTGCTTTACCTGAGTTGGAATTGTCACATTGTTGAAATTATAGTAAGCCTGATAGCTTTTTTGACTAGTCTTGTGGCCGCAAGCCATCAGTAATAGGCAGCAAGAGATGATAAATAAAGGAAATTTGATACGCATCTATTGGAGTTCTTTCTTTTGTCTATTAGCTTTAATATTTTAGTATAGAACAGCCAGCTATGTCAAGATTTCTGACGCAAAAAAGCACCCTTGTGGGTGCTTGAGGTATCGGTTGATTAAGATACTGGTGCGTAAGTGCTTTGAACGTTGTAATGACGTTTGAAGAAATATTTGGCAACACCAGCGATAACACCAATAATAAGGGTTACAATTGGAGAAAGCCCAGGATTGAGGTAAGTTGGAAGAAGGGCTGTAAGACTAAAGAGGGCAAACCATGCAATGAAAGAAAGTGTAATGATGGTCATGCTAAACCACCATTTAGGACGTTCTTCTTTTGGTTTGTTATTATGACGATAGATATAGTGGTAAGGGGTATACATAGCAAGGCCACCAATAAATGAGACTGAAAGAAGGGTTGTGAGGCCGTAGCTTGTTTGTGTTCCCGAGAAACCAAAGATTGCGTTCATAATAGCAACAATGGATAGAAGGAATAATGAGGTATCAAGCCACATCTTCCAAGGAGTTTTGTCTGTTTCTGGAATTTCTTTGCTAGGTTTTCCAGAAACAGCTTGTTGGTGCTTTTCAGGAGAGAAGCTAGCTGCCCAAACAGTTGGAGCACCAAGGAATCCACGGCCTGTGATTCCTTTTTTCTGATTTTTGATAAGTTCAGGAATAACATCGCTAAGGATATCTTTGATTTCTTGGTCTGACTTACCATCTTTGATAAGTTGGTTAGTTGCTATGTGAATAAATTCTTGGTTTTTCTTGGTGAGTTTTTGGATGTCCATGAGATGACCTTTCGATAATTAATATTATTTTTAGTGTTGAAGTTTAGAGAAAAGAAGAGGGGCTCTATGTTAGAACCATTTTTTTCTGATAAAGTAGATAACAACGCAAGATGACCCGAAAGCCGCAATGAAGAAAATGATCCAAAAGGCGTTATCTAAATCGTTTAGTGGCATAGAATTGTTTTTAAAGTTCATACCGTAAGCGGAGAAGATAACGGTTGGGATGTCCAGAGCCATAGTCATGAGAGCGAGTGTTTTCATGATAGTGTTCTGGTTGTTATTGATGATAGAGGCTGAGGTTTCGGTCATGGCGTTCAAGACATTTTCATAGATGCCTGCCATCTCAATGGCCTGTTGGGTTTCGACTAAGGTATCTTCCAAGAGATCCTCGTCCTCGATATATTTCTTCAAGCTAGAGGCATTACCTGTTAGTTTTTTGACAATTCGCTCATTCATCTTAAGTGAGGCTTTTAGATAGACAATGGATTTTTCCAATTCCATCATGTCAATCAAGTGTTCATTCTTTGTCGAATTTTCCAACTGAGCTTCCAATTTATCGTTTTGACGGTCGATAGAACGTAGGGCGGTTAGGTAATGTTGAGCATTGCGATAGAGAATTTGGAAGACAAAGCGTGTCTTCATGAAGGTATAGAAGTTACGTACACGGTGATTGAGGAAGTCGTCCATAAGGCTGATGTTCTCGAGGCAGGTAGTTACGACTACCTCATCGGTAACGATGATACCCAATGGAATGGTAACGTAATAACTTTTGTTATTACGCTCTTCTTGGGTTGGGATGTCGACCAGGATTAGGGTGTAGTCATCTTCGACATCGATACGTGATGTTTCTTCCACGTCCAGAGGGGCGCGGAGATCTTGGATATCAATGTTAAAACGTTCTGCAACCTTTAAGGCTTCTTCCTGGGAAGGGTTTATCAAATGAATCCAAGCACCAGGCTCGAATGTTTCAATTTCTTTGAATTCTTTTCCGGTGGATAAGAACATTTGTTTCAATGGGAACCCCTCCTTTGTCATTCGTTAAGTGTTGGCGTTATTATCTGAAAATGTCTTGTCCGTTTTTGGACCAGAAAAAGTCAGATAAATAAGCAGCTCTTAGCTTTTTAGTGATATCAATTGAGGCCTAGAGACTATTCTCTTTGCCTTTTTTACACACTCAACCATTATACTATATTTGAAACATTTTTGGGTTGGATAAATTGAAATTTTGTTATAATTATGAAAGAGACTAGGGATGGTGTTCCCATCCGTCTGTAGAAAGGAGTGGCAGTGGCTTTAGGTCTAGGCCTCTTAAAAATATGCAAGATAAGTTAGTGATTCGCGGAGCAAGAGCTCACAATTTAAAAAATATTGATGTAGAGATTCCTCGTGACAAGCTCGTCGTCGTGACGGGGTTGTCGGGGTCTGGTAAGTCTTCTTTGGCTTTTGATACAATTTATGCAGAGGGTCAGCGCCGTTATGTTGAAAGTCTCTCAGCTTATGCCCGCCAATTCTTGGGAAATATGGAGAAACCTGATGTGGACTCGATTGATGGCTTGAGTCCTGCCATCTCCATTGATCAGAAAACAACGAGTAAGAACCCTCGTTCGACTGTGGGAACTGTAACGGAGATTAATGACTATCTTCGTCTCCTTTATGCGCGTGTGGGTGTGCCTTATTGTATCAATGGGCATGGAGCCATTCAGTCGTCATCAGTGGAACAGATTGTAGATGAGGTTTTAGCCCTTCCTGAACGGACACGTATGCAGATTTTAGCGCCGATTGTCCGTCGTCGAAAGGGGCAACACAAGGCGATTTTTGAGCGCGTGCAGAAGGACGGTTATGTTCGTGTTCGTGTGGATGGTGAGATATACGATGTGACGGAAGTCCCTGAGCTATCCAAGTCGAAGATGCATAATATTGAGGTGGTTGTGGACCGTTTGGTTAATAAGGAAGGTATCCGTAGTCGTCTCTTTGACTCAGTCGAGGCAGCGCTACGTTTAACGGATGGCTACTTGATTGTGGATACTATGGATGATAATGAATTGCTCTACTCGGAGCATTATTCTTGTCCAGTTTGTGGTTTTACAGTGCCTGAGTTGGAGCCGCGTCTCTTTTCCTTCAATGCACCATTTGGTTCTTGTCCGACCTGTGACGGTTTAGGAAATAAACTAGAAGTTGATATTGATTTGGTCATTCCTGACCCTAGTAAGACCTTGCGTGAAGGTGCACTAGCGCCTTGGAATCCTATCTCATCCAACTACTATCCTGCCATGCTTGAGCAGGCCATGGAACAGTTTGGCGTGGATATGGATACGCCATTTGAAAATCTTAAAAAAGAAGAACAAGATTTGATTCTCTACGGATCTGGTGACCGCGAGTTCCATTTCCATTATGTTAATGATTTTGGTAGGGTGCGTGATATTGACATTCCTTTTGAAGGGGTTGTGACTAATATCAATCGACGCTATCATGAGACTAACAGTGATTTCACCCGCAATGTCATGCGTGGTTATATGAATGAACTGTCATGTCCAACTTGTCATGGCTATCGTCTTAACGAAGCAGCACTCTCGGTTCGTGTTGGTGGTGAGGATGGCTTAAATATTGGTCAAATTTCTGAGCTGTCTATTTCTGATCATCTTCAAGAAATAGATCGCCTTGAATTAGGTGAGAATGAAGAATTGATTGCCCGTCCAATTATCAAGGAAATCAAGGATCGTCTGACTTTCTTAAACAATGTCGGCCTTAATTACTTGACTCTCTCTCGTATGGCCGGAACACTTTCAGGTGGTGAGAGTCAGCGTATCCGTTTGGCGACACAGATTGGCTCCAACCTTTCTGGAGTCCTTTATGTTTTGGATGAGCCCTCTATAGGGCTTCATCAGCGTGATAATGATCGCTTGATTTCAAGTCTTAAAAAGATGCGTGATTTGGGCAATACCTTAATTGTGGTGGAGCATGATGAAGATACCATGCGTGAAGCTGACTGGCTTATCGATGTAGGACCTGGCGCCGGTGCCTTTGGTGGACAAATCATAGCTTCAGGAACCCCAGAAGCAGTTGCTAAAAATAAGAAATCAATTACTGGTCAGTACCTGTCAGGTGCTAAATCAATTCCTGTACCGACGGAACGCCGTGTAGGAAACGGCTGTTTTATCGAGGTTAAAGGAGCCAGTGAAAATAATCTTAAAAATGTGTCTGTCAAGTTCCCACTTGGAAAATTAATCGCAGTGACAGGCGTTTCTGGTTCTGGAAAGTCAACTTTGGTTAACAGTATTCTCAAGAAAAAGATTGCCCAAGAGCTTAATCGAAACAGTGAGAAACCTGGGAAACATAAATCGGTGACTGGAATCGAGAATATCGAGCGTTTGATTGATATTGATCAAAGTCCAATCGGGCGTACTCCACGTTCCAACCCTGCAACCTACACAGGCGTCTTCGACGATATTCGCGATCTTTTTGCTCAAACCAATGAGGCCAAGATTCGCGGTTATAAGAAGGGACGTTTCTCTTTCAATGTCAAAGGTGGCCGTTGTGAAGCCTGCTCTGGTGATGGGATTATCAAGATTGAGATGCACTTCTTGCCTGATGTTTATGTACCTTGTGAGGTTTGCCATGGCACACGCTATAATTCTGAGACCTTAGAAGTTCGTTATAAAGGGAAGAATATTGCTGAAATTCTGGATATGACAGTTGATGACGCGGTTGATTTCTTTGCGGCTATCCCTAAGATTGCTCGTAAGGTGCAGACAATCAAGGATGTGGGGCTCGGGTATGTGACTTTGGGGCAATCAGCAACAACCCTATCAGGGGGTGAGGCACAGCGTATGAAACTGGCTAGTGAACTTCACAAACGCTCTACTGGGAAGTCTTTCTACATTCTCGATGAGCCTACGACTGGTCTCCATACAGATGACATTGCTCGTCTCTTGAAGGTGCTTCAGCGTTTTGCGGACGATGGTAACACGGTTCTCGTGATTGAGCACAATCTGGATGTTATTAAGACAGCAGACCATATCATTGATTTGGGTCCTGAAGGTGGTGTTGGTGGAGGTACTATCGTAGCTACAGGGACTCCAGAAGAGGTAGTAGCCGTCCCCAAAAGCTATACAGGACAATATTTGAAAGAAAAATTGAAATAAAGTGAAAAGGGCTCTCTGAGTCTTTTTTTTGCTTTAGTCTGGTTTAAGTTGAGTTTGCTATTCTACGGTTAAGAAAAAACAAAAGAGTCATACTATGGTTAAAAAGCGTTTTTTCATAGGATTTAACGGTATTTTTCTAGTCCTATTTCTAGATATTTGTCTTTTGATTAGTATTCGTACAGTTGATCATCATGGTCGTTTTGAATCAACAACGGATAAATGGCAAACCTTACTTTACGTTTCGGGAGTTTATGTTAGTCTTCTCCTTTTTGAAATGATTTTGTTTCTTATTATGAGACATCGTAAAATAAGAAGATTGTTGGACAAGTCATATAAGGACTTGTTTTTTCGTAGCTATTTATGGTGACATCTATGTCACTATTTTTTTGATAAGGGAGATTCTATAATAAAGTCAAGCTCTGTAAAATTAGCTGCTAAAAATAAGAGAGTAGCTGTATTTTTTTGGCTTCAAATCTCATCTAAAAGATTACTCAAGAACAGCTATTTTTAGAGTTATCAGGGATTAGAATGACACCTTTGAAAGGACCAGATATGGAGAAGAAAAATATGGATAAACAAAGAGTAAATCTTATTAATGGGTTGACCCTTGTTATTGTGATTGTATGGCTATTTATTGTAGTGATGAATGCTACACTTTAAGTTTTACAGAAGACATCGCTTTTATTGACCATAGCCTTGTCTGGGCAACACTTTCATTGGCTGTCTCTTTGTTTGCACTTAGACTAGCTAGTAAGGAGGAAAGATGATTTTACTAGCTTTAGGCTGAGCTTACTAACTCAGTCTTTTTTTGTTTTCATTTTTTCTTGTGCAGGGTGACATTTACGTCACTATTTTTTATTTTATTCAGCTTTTATAATGGATTCATAGCTTGAACAGGGGGTGTAAGAGTCTTTATGAGAGAGCTAACTTTATGGTTTAACTTAGAAAGGAGTCTTGCAATATTAGAGGAAAAACAATTATTTAAGGTGTTATCCGATGCCGACTTGGAGCAAATTACTGGTGGTTTCAATTCGGTAAAATATGGCAAGTACGTTATTAATGAATTTGTAAAAAGTTTTCGTCAAGCGTGGTAGTTATTGTTAATTAAAGACAGGAGAGAATGTGAAGAATAAATTTCAAAAAGTTGATGTTAAAGATTTAGAAACAGTGTTTGGAGGAAGTGTCTACTCATCTGTAGGATATGGAATTGGGGTTGTTAGGCACACTTTCTATGATTTTGGCCATGGATTTGTAGATGGATTTAGAGGTTAAGGAGAATTTTATATGGATGTAATGACAATAAATAAATTTGATGGTTTGTCTATTGATAAGCTTTCTGAAATTGTTGGAGGAAATGTACCATATGATATTGGCTATGGAGTAGGGCCGGTAAGTTATATTGCGGTTGAGATTCTAAAACTAAGAAAAATAAGATAGCATATTGGAAAATATTTATGTTTATGAGAATTAATGAAGAAGAATTGTTATAAGTTTTCATCGTCCAAGTGAATAGTTCACTTGGATGTTAAAGATTTATATTTAAAATATAATTAAGCAAAGAAAGGAAATACATCACAGTACTAGAGGTAGAGGGGTAAACTACAATTTTGGAAAGCAACCTGTCTTGGATAATATCTCTCTAACCTTGAAAAAGGGGAATATTGCTGGTCTGATTGGCAATAATGGTGCAGGAAAGACGACCTTAATGAAATTAATTTCGGGTATCTTAGAGAGACCTAATGGAACTATTGACTTAAATACTAAAACTGTGGGTGTCTTGATTGAAGCTCCAGCTCTATATCCCAACATGACGTTTGAGGCTAACCTTAAGTTTTATTGCAGACTTTATCATAAAGATTATTCATCGATTGATTGCGATAAAGAAGATTTAGAGGTAGCAACCTATCTCAAACGCAAGGCTTCCAAGTTGTCCTTGGGTATGAAGCAACGTGTAGGTTTGTTTATTGCTTTAATTGCATCAGATGAATTTATTCTTCTTGATGAGCCTACCTAGCTTGGATGCCAATGGTATCAATAGTCTTTTAATCTTGATTGAAAGGATAGCTAAAAATCATGGTCTAACTTTTATTATTTCCAGTCACATCTTATCAAATCTTTAACAGGTTTGTACAAAAAAATATTTGTTAAAGAATCACAAATTGATTTGTTTGGATGATGATGCGAATGCCAAATATAAAATTTACACTGAGGATTTAAGCATGAAATCTTTGATGACCCTACTAAAACTAAATGACCTTGCTTTTGAACGTCAAAAGAATGATATTCTGGTTAAAGGAATAGAAAAGATCAAACAGGTTTTGGGACAAGGGGAAATTCTTTTCACATATGAAAAAGCGGGATTGAGTGAGGTACTTTTTTATGGCGACTAGATTGAAAACGGTATTTTTAAAGCAAGAATGTGTGACAAAGAGTGCCTTTATTTGTCTTGTATTGCTAGGGCTGATTGGTGCGATTGTTATCTTATGTGATGGTTACAAGGGATCTTATCTTGGACTATCTGCGATTTTAGCTAGCTATTCTATCATGGTGTGGTGGATATTGTCTTTGCTTACTTAGCTTTATCCAGTTTGGGAAGAGAATTTCAGAATTGAACGATTAATATGATTCGGGTGAGTGACTTATCTGGTCGGGAAGTGATTCTCCGAAA
This sequence comes from Streptococcus thermophilus, assembly GCF_010120595.1. Lineage (NCBI taxonomy): Bacteria > Bacillati > Bacillota > Bacilli > Lactobacillales > Streptococcaceae > Streptococcus > Streptococcus thermophilus. The sequence goes on along the minus strand of NZ_CP038020.1, from coordinate 77,424 downwards.
GCTTCTGAGCTTCCTTATTTTATCTATATTTGCAGCTACTATCTTGGTTTTAGAGTTGATTTTTTACAAGTACTATGTGCAGCATGTCGATTTTCCTTTGTGGGTTTATGTCAGACAAATCTATGTTTATTTTCTAGCTTATGGGACTTTTGTTTATATGGTTTCAACTTTGATTATCTTACTTTTAAAGAATACCTTAACAGCTTTTGTAACAGTCTATTTTGGGGTAACAGGAATGACCTTCTTTACACTCTATTTGGCTAGTTTAGGAGATACTATGACTAAGCTAATGACTTACGTTCCGTTGAGTTTTATGCGAGCGGTCTTTACTAGTGGTCAACAGTTCTTTAGTCTTCGTGATGCCTTTGTTTTGTTTGCTTGAACCCTATTTTTGCTCCTTTTGACGCCAGCCATTTACGAAAAGCGAGCCTATGTATAGTACTTATAAAGTCAGAGTTTCATCTGGCTTTTTATTAATGCCATCAAAAAAAATACGCCAAAGCATCAACTTCGTTCTTTAAAATCTGAAAATTTGATATAATTAACCTAAAATACAAAGGGGTCATTCAAATGCAACGTAGACTTGAGCGATTTGATGCTAAACTTGTCCAATCAGGCCTAGATGCCTTGTTGGTGACAGGACAAAATAATATTTACTATTTGACGGATTTCTGGGGGACAAATGCGACTGTTTTCATTACGAAAAATCGTCGTCTCTTTTTAACTGATTCACGTTATATGCTTATTGCCAAACAATCTGTACACGGCTTTGATATTATCGAAAGTAAGGATCCACTAAAAGATATCGTTAAATTTGTCGAGGTAGATAAACTTGAGACAATAGGCTTTGACAATCAGGTGTCATTCGCTTATTATCAAGCTCTTCAAGCGATTTTTGAAGGCTATACCTTGTCACCGCAAACCAACTTCATGGAAGAGTTGCGTATGATTAAGGATGAGAAAGAATTGGCAACTATCCGTAAGGCTTGTTCTATCTCAGATCGTGCCTTTACAGATGTTCTTGATTTTATCAAACCAGGTCAAACAACAGAACTACAAGTGGCTAACTTCCTAGATTTCCGTATGCGTGAATATGGAGCTTCAGGTATTTCCTTTGAGTCTATCATTGCTTCAGGTTACCGTTCAGCTATGCCTCACGGTGTTGCTTCAGACAAGGTCATCCAGTCAGGAGAAACTTTGACTATGGACTTTGGTTGTTACTACAATCATTATGTTAGTGATATGACTCGTACTATCCATATTGGTGAAACGACTGACGAGGAGCGTGAAATTTATGATATCGTCTTACGTTCAAATCGAGCTTTGATTGATGCGACTAAAGCTGGCATGACGCGTCGTGATTATGATAAGGTTGCGCGTAATGTTATTGTTGAAGCGGGTTATGGTGATTACTTTACACATGGTATCGGACATGGTATCGGTCTTGACATTCACGAGATTCCTTACTTCGGTAATTCTGATGAGACTATCGAAGCTGGTATGGTCTTGACGGATGAACCAGGTATTTATTTGGCTGACAAATACGGTGTTCGTATTGAAGATGATATCATTATTACTGAGAATGGTTGCGAAGTGATTACGCTTGCACCTAAGGAATTGATTGTGCTCTAAGATTTGGAGGAATACTTTATGACAAACCGTCTATCTTGGCAAGACTATTTTATGGCTAATGCAGAGCTGATTTCTAAGCGTTCTACCTGTGATCGTGCTTTTGTTGGTGCTGTTTTGGTCAAGGACAAGCGTATTATTGCTACAGGTTATAACGGTGGAGTCTCTGAGACAGATAACTGTAATGAGGTAGGTCACTACATGGAAGATGGTCATTGTATTCGTACGGTCCATGCGGAGATGAACGCTCTTATCCAGTGTGCCAAAGAGGGGATTTCTACTAAAAATACAGAAATCTATGTGACCCATTTCCCTTGTATTAACTGCACTAAAGCTCTCCTTCAGGCTGGCGTTGTTAAGATTACTTATAAGGCTAATTATCGCCCCCACGCCTTTGCGATTGAGTTGATGGAACAAAAGGGAGTCTCTTATGTGCAACATGATGTTCCAGAGGTACACTTGGGGATGGATGACTAGATTCTCCTTGGAAAATCCTAGGGTTTAGGTTTGATTCTATAAAATATTTGAGCCATGCTGTCATTTATGGTAAAATAAACTGATAATAATTTTTACAAAGAGGTATTTAATAATGATTGAAGCAAGTAAACTCCGTGCGGGTATGACTTTCGTAACAAATGATGGCAAATTGCTCAAAGTTCTTGAAGCTAGTCACCACAAACCTGGTAAAGGTAACACAATCATGCGTATGAAATTGCGTGATGTTCGCTCAGGTTCAACTTTTGACACCAGCTACCGTCCAGAAGAGAAATTTGAACAAGCGATCATCGAAACAGTACCAGCACAATACTTGTACCAAATGGATGATACTGCATACTTCATGAACACTGAAACATATGATCAATATGAAATTCCAGTAGTCAACGTTCAAGAAGAATTGAAATTTATCCTTGAAAACTCAGACGTAAAAATCCAATTCTACGGAACAGAAGTTATCGGTGTGCAAGTACCAACAACTGTTGAATTGACAGTTACTGAAACACAACCATCAATCAAAGGTGCAACAGTTACAGGTTCAGGTAAACCTGCAACACTTGAAACTGGTCTTGTGGTTAACGTTCCAGACTTTATCGAAGCTGGTCAAAAATTGGTTATCAACACAGCTGAAGGTACTTACGTATCACGTGCCTAAGCCTAACTAAGTCTTTCGAACCACTGGTTTGAAAGCTTTATTTTCCAAACTAACGGAAAGGAAATATGCGATGACTACAGAAAATATCGGTGAAATCGTAATTGCCCCTCGTGTTCTTGAGGTGATTACTGGTATCGCTGCAACTAAAGTGGACGGTGTTTACGCCCTTCAAAACAAAAACGTTACGGATGGTCTCAGCAAAACAAGCTTGGGACGTGGTGTTTATCTTCAAACTGAGGAAGATGGTACAGTAAACGTTGATATCTACGTTTCCCTTCAGTATGGCGTTAATGTGCCTGCGGTTTCAATTGAAATTCAAAAAGCTATTAAAACAGCTGTCTACGATATGGCCGAAGTGTTAATTTCAGAAGTAAACGTTCACGTTGAATCTATTGTCACTGAAAAGTCACAAAAACCAGACTTGGCTGAATTGTTTAACGAGGATTTTTTGAATGACTAATATCTTTAAAGATTCACGTCGTGACCTTCGTGAGCGTGCTTTTCAAACGCTGTTTGCCCTGGAGTTTGGTGGCGAAGCTTTAGATCAAGCCTATTTTGCTTACACTTACGACAAGCCAATTGATGAAGAAACAGAAGTTGATCTACCATCTTTTTTACTTAGTATAGTAACAGGTGTTCGTGAAGAGTTGCCTCAACTGGATAGTCAAATTGAAGAAAAATTGAAAGAAGGTTGGAGTCTCTCACGTTTGATTATGACAGACCGTACCCTCCTTCGTTTGGGGCTTTATGAAATCACGTCTTTTGAAGAGACACCAGGACGTGTGGCTATCAATGAAATTATTGAAATTGCTAAAAAATATTCTGATAAAACATCTGCTAAGTTTATTAATGGTGTTCTTAGTCAGTTCGTGACAGACGAAGCATAAGAAAAAGAAGTTGATTGCTGTTTCAACTTCTTTTTTTGATAACTAAGCTCAAGAAAAAGTCGCAAGTACAGATTTCTTGTGACTTTTATTTATATACTGGCACCAGAAATCAAATTTATTGGTAGCACATAATCACGACTGACTATTTCGCCTTTGATTTTCTTCAATAGAATTTCGACACAAAGTTTAGCAATTTCATCCAAAGGCTGTTGGATGGTTGCTAGCTCTGGATAGAAGTGTCGGATAAAGGCAGTACCGTCGTAACCGATGATTTTTAAGTCATTTGGGATGGAAAGTTCTAGTTGTCTAGCTACTTTTATAACTAAGATAGCTGTTAAATCATCTGAGACAAAGATACCATCCGGCTTTTCACGACAAATAATAGATTTGATTTCTAATTCTCGTCGCATGATAGATAAATCGTTTGGGACAGGACAGACAATACCCTGTTTATTCAATTCGTAATTAAATCCAAGTTGACGGAGTCCAGTTGGGGAATCTGAATTATCATTACCTGTAATCATGACAATACGCTGACAACCGGCCTTGACCAAGGTTTTTGCGGCTAATTTTCCTCCTTCAAAGTTATCAGATGAGATAATAGGAATCTTTGGGGCCAGATTACGGTCGAAGGCAATGATAGGAGCTTCAACCTTTTCATAATCTTCTATACCAAGATTGTGAAAAGACGAGATGATACCATCACATTGGTTGGCGGAAAGCATTTCCAAATAGTCCTTTTCCTTGTTGGGATCATGCTCACTGTTACAAATGATGCTTTTATAACCCTGCTTAAAGAGCTCGTCCTCAAGTCGTTCGATAAGCTCAGCGTAAAAAATGTTGGAAATATTTGGAAAAATCAAGCCAACGAGCTTGGCTGATTTTCCTTTGAGACCTCGAGCCAAATTATTAGGCTTGTAATTCAGCTCCTGCATGGCAGCGTGTACTTTGTCAATGGTTTTTTGTGAGAGGTAGCCCTTTTTGTTTATGACGCGGGAAACTGTGGTTGGGCTCACACCAGCCAGTTCGGCAACGTCAGTAAGCTTTGCGACCATAAATCACCCTAGTATTTTAAGTCGAAGTAGTGACCAGAAACGTTCCCTGATGCTACTTTGATACCAGTTTGTTCAGCACTTGGGAAGACGCGGCTAGTGAAGACTTTCTCACCTTTGTTGAAGAAAATTTCAACAATTGAGTTATCTACAAAGATGTTTGCTGTTGCAGCTTGTCCGGCATCAAGAGTGCATTCACGACTTGTGCCAAAGTCTGTAGCGTACTGTTCGCCAGCTTTAGAACGGTCAAGGATAACTTTTCCTTTTGCAGTATCAACGGTAAGTGATAAGCCATTTCCTTCTTGGTCTGCGAAGAGGACAAGTTCTGTTTGAGTGTTAGCTTGGAAGTTAAGTTCAAGCTCGTAAGTGTTAGTTGTTGCCGTTTTTTCAGAGAAATCTTCTTGTCTAGTACGTATGCTTGTAATAGCTTCTACTGGGTATTGGTAGAGTTTTCCATCTTTGATAGATAATTCTTTAACCAAGCTCATAGCACCTTGGTAGTCGTATTTGTCAGTTGGATAGTCCACGTCTGGGAGACCAATCCAGCTAACAATAAGCGCACAACCATCAGGAGTGTTAAATCCTTGAGTAGCATAAGCTTCGAACCCGTAGTCCAAGTTGATGATTGGTGTACCACCAACAAGGGCAGCTTTCTCAGGGTCGAAATCTTGGAAAATCTTATAAGTATTAGGATAAATATTGTTATAGTCGAGTTCAGCTTTATCAAGACCTTGTGGGCAATAGAGAAGAACAGGTTTGCCATCTACAAAGACAATATTTGGACACTCAATCATGTATTCTGAGCCAGTGCCACCAAAGTCGAGGTCTCCAACCTCAACCCAGTTTTCGACATCATTATCAACTGCTTTGTAAAATTTGATAAAACCTTGTTTATCATGGTTTTGAGCACCTATGATAGCATAAAATTGTCCCTTGTAATCGAAGATTTGAGGGTCACGGAAGTGCTCAGTAACGTCAGTAGGTTTTTTGATAAGAACCTTGTCGATTTTTTTGATTTTGTAGTTTTTATCCATCCAGGCACCGATTTGACGTGGATCGCGAATCCAGTTTTCATCACGGACATTACCTGTATAGAAGATAAAAAGTTTATCACCGATTTGATAAGCAGAACCTGAGTAGGCACCGTGGCTGTCATTTTCATGATCTGGCAAGAGTTTGACACCAGTTTCTGTAAAGTGAACCAAATCTTCAGATTCAGTATGAACCCATTGTTTCAAACCATGAGTGGCTCCAAATGGCCAACTTTGATAGAAAAGTTGGAACTTACCATTAAAGTAAGAAAAACCGTTTGGGTCATTTAGAAGTCCTGTTTCTGGTTCAATATGGTAGCTTGCACGCCAAGGTGATTTGCCAACATTCTCTTTAATCTTTGTTTTTTCTCCGTCTGTCCAATCTGTGTATGGACGGTAACGAACTTCTGTTGGTAGATTCATATTTAGTAATCTCCTAATTTATTTGTTAGTAATATAGTAAACGTTTTACCTAGAAAAATCAACGATTTATAATAAGAAAAAAAAAAATATGCTAAACGTTTGACATATAACAGAAAGATGTTAAAATTAATATCGTAAAGAAAAGCGAAACGTTTTCAAAAACAAATTTTATTAAGGAGAATTTTGCAAATGAATTACAAACAAATTGCAAAAGAAGTCATCGAAGCCCTCGGTGGACGTGAAAATGTTAACAGTGTTGCTCACTGTGCGACACGTCTACGTGTTATGGTTAAAGATGAAAACAAAATCAATAAAGAAAAAGCTGAGAATATTGAAAAAGTTCAAGGTGCTTTCTTTAACTCAGGTCAATACCAAATGATATTTGGTACAGGTACTGTTAACAAGATTTACGACGAAGTCGTTGCTCAAGGTCTTCCAACAGCATCTAAAGACGAACAAAAAGCAGAAGCTGCTAAACAAGGGAACTGGTTCCAACGTGCCATCCGTTCATTCGGTGACGTTTTCGTTCCATTGCTTCCAGCTATCGTAGCGTCTGGTCTTTTCATGGGTATCCGTGGAGCCATCAATAATGATACAGTTCTTGCTCTTTTTGGTACAACATCTAAAGCCTTCGCTGCTACTGATTTCTACACTTATACAGTTGTATTGACAGATACAGCCTTTGCCTTCTTCCCAGCCTTGATCTGTTGGTCAGCCTTTAACGTTTTCGGTGGTTCACCACTTCTTGGTTTGGTTCTTGGTTTGATGATGGTTAACAATGTTCTTCCAAATGCTTGGGATGTTGTATCAGGTGCTGCAAAACCAATTTACTTCTTTGACTTTATTCCAGTAGTTGGTTACCAAAACTCAGTCCTTCCAGCCTTCTTCGTAGGTTTGATTGGTGCTAAGTTTGAACAATGGGTTCGTAAATGGGTTCCAGATGTTCTTGACCTTCTCTTGCGTCCACTTGTTGTCTTTGCTGTGATGTCAGCTTTGGCCCTCTTTATCATTGGTCCTGTCTTCCACACAGTTGAGAGCTACGTACTTGCTGGTACAGAGTGGATTCTTGCCTTGCCATTTGGTCTTGCAGGTCTTGTTCTAGGTGGTATTCACCAAATTATCGTCGTTACAGGGGTTCACCACGTTTTCAACTTGCTTGAAGCTAACCTTATTTCTAATACAGGTAAAGACCCACTTAACGCTATCATCACAGCTGCGATGACTGCTCAAGCTGGTGCAACACTTGCTGTTGGTGTTAAAACTAAAGACTCTAAGTTGAAAGCTCTCGCTTTCCCTGCAAGTCTTTCAGCAGTACTTGGTATCACTGAACCAGCTATCTTCGGGGTTAACCTTCGTTTCGGTAAACCATTTATCATGGGTCTTATCGCTGGTGCTGCTGGTGGTTGGTTGGCATCAATCCTTAACCTTGCTGGTACAGGATTTGGTGTAACAATCGTTCCTGGTACTCTTCTCTACCTAAATGGTCAAGTACTTAAGTATGTAATCATGGTACTTGTAACACTTACTCTTGGTTTCGCTCTTACTTGGATCTTTGGATATAAAGAGGAAGAGGTTGAAGCTCAAACAGAAGTTGTTGCTGAAGATATCGCCTCAGCAGGTTCTGCTCCAGTTGCATTGCAAGCTGAAACAATTGCTGCACCACTTAAAGGTGAAGTTGTAGCTTTGGAAAATGTAAATGACCCAGTCTTCTCTTCAGGAGCTATGGGTAAAGGTTCCGCTATCAAACCTTCAGGTAACCGAGTTGTTGCACCATTTGATGGTGAAGTGCAAATTGCCTTCCCAACAGGTCACGCTTACGGTCTAAAATCTGATAAAGGTGCTGAAGTGCTTATCCACATCGGTATCGATACTGTCTCACTTGACGGTAAAGGATTTGATGCTAAGGTTCAAGCAAATCAACGTGTTAAAAAAGGTGATGTCTTGGCTACCTTCGATAGCTCAGTTATCACTGAAGCAGGTCTTGACGATACAACTATGGTTATCGTTACAAACACTGCAGACTACGAAGATGTTTCATCAGTAGCAACTGGTTCAGTTGCTGAGGGTGATGACTTCATCGCAGTTAAATAATAAGCTAGAAAAGTCGAAGCTGTTTCGGCTTTTTTAGTTGAATGTTTTATAAAGAAGAGTGATATGAAGCCAAGTTGGTAGCAGCTTAAATATGCTTTTATTTAGATTGTCTTTTATCTTGCTTTTCTTTATAATAGTGACAAGATAGTTATTTATTAATCATAAAAGGAGTTAGCTTTACATATGGCTAAACTATACGGAAGCTTGGAAGCTGGTGGTACAAAGTTTGTTTGTGCTGTTGGTGATGAGAAATTCCAAGTCATTGAAAAAACTCAATTCCCAACAACTACACCTTACGAAACAATTGATCGTACGGTTGAATTTTTCAAACGTTATGAAGATCAGTTGGAAGGAATCGCTATTGGTTCATTTGGTCCGATAGATGTTGATCCAAATTCAGAAACATATGGTTTTGTAACTTCAACGCCAAAACCACACTGGTCAAACATAGACCTTCTTGGTTTAATCGCTAAGGAATTTAATGTTCCGTTCTACTTTACGACTGATGTGAATTCATCTGCTTATGGTGAAACACTTGCTCGTAAAGGTGTTAAGAGTCTTGTTTATTACACTATCGGAACTGGTATTGGTGCTGGTGCTATTCAAAATGGAGAATTCCTTGGTGGCTTAGGTCATACTGAGGTGGGTCACGTCTATGTACCACTTCACCCAAATGATGTTGCCAATGAATTTAACGGAACGTGTCCATTCCACCGCGGATGTTTGGAAGGTTTGGCTGCTGGTCCATCGCTTGAAGCCCGTACAGGTATTCGTGGTGAATTGATTGAGCAAAACTCTGAGGTTTGGGATGTTCAATCTTACTACATTGCTCAAGCTGCTGTCCAAGCAACTGTGCTCTACCGCCCAGAGGTGATCGTCTTTGGGGGTGGTGTTATGGGACAAGAACACATGCTTCGCCGTGTCCGTGAAAAATTCACAGCTCTGTTGAATGGTTACCTTCCAGTGCCAGACGTGACTGAGTATATTGTGACACCGGCTGTTTCAGGTAATGGGTCTGCAACACTTGGTAACTTTGCACTTGCCAAAGATGTAGCTGACAAATACTCACGCAAATAACCCAAATATGTAAAATCGCTTTAAGACATGATCTTAAGGCGTTTTGCTCTATACAGGAGGATGTAATGGAACCTTTATTTTTAGATTCGCCAATGCATGAAAAAATATGGGGAGGTAATCGACTTAAGACAGAGTTTGGTTATGATATTCCTAGTGAACACACTGGAGAATACTGGGCAATCTCTGCTCATCCTAATGGTGTATCTTACGTCAAGAACGGGAAGTATTCTGGTTTTCATCTAGCAGAACTTTACAAAGACAAACCAGAACTTTTTGGACATCCAAAGGCGAGTGTATTTCCTTTGTTGACAAAGATTTTGGATGCTAATGATTGGCTGTCAGTGCAGGTACACCCAGACGATGCCTATGGTATGGAGCATGAAGGTGAACTAGGAAAGACGGAGTGTTGGTATATTATTGACGCCGAAGAGGGCGCTGAAATTATCTATGGCCACAAGGCTCAAACCAAGGAAGAGCTGGCAACTTTGATTGAAGCGGGTGATTGGGATGGGCTTTTGTCGAAAACGCCTGTAAAAAAAGGTGACTTTTTCTTTGTACCAAGCGGCACCATGCATGCTATTGGTCCAGGTATCCTTATCCTAGAAACACAACAATCTAGCGATACCACTTATCGTGTATATGACTTTGATCGTAGAGATGATCAAGGCAATCAACGTGAGCTTCACATCCAACAGTCTCTTGATGTTCTGAATCTTGGGGAGCCCCAAAATAGTGTCCCATCAACTGTTAAGACCATGCAGTTAGAGATGACTTGTTTGACATCAAACGCCTTTTTCACAGTATACAAATGGAAATTCAGTGGATTAGTTGATTTCAAGCAATCAGCCCCTTATTTGCTCTGTTCAGTACTTTCTGGTAATGGGACTTTGACTGTCGATTCACGCATTTATTGTCTAAAAAAAGGTGATCACTTCCTTCTTCCAAATAATGTTACAGATTGGGAAATTGATGGACAATTAGAGATGATTGTCAGTCACCCTAACGAGGCTTGAGTATGAGTAATGAACAAGCATTATCAGCTCTTTTTGAGCGTGTTGAAATTGGATGATCCTATTATTTTGAGGGAGCTTATTATCGTTTGAAAGACTATGGAGACCACATTTATGGTTTGCAACGGGCAATTTCTGGTATGTGTGGTGAAAAGACAGCCTCTCCTAGTATCAAATTTTACTGGGAAAATGGTGTCCTGGAATACGAATTTTACGTGGATTTTGAGGCCAGCCCTATGATTATGAAGGATTATAGTAGTAGTGATAGAGCTTTCTTTGAACAGGCCTTTGAAAATCTCTTACACGACTTTGAGGATTTCTTAGAGAATCAAGAAATCATTGAGGGATAGCCTTGAAGTGTTATTGTCGATATTTTCAGTGAATCTAATAAAGAAGTTTTAGTTTATTTGCTAATCTGTTGTGAAAGCCTTTAAACTAGGGCTTTTTTCTTTGTCAATACTTGAGTGATTTCTTGTTTAAAAGGGGCATTTGTGGTAAAATACGGAGATAAGGACTGTCGAAAGGAAAAAAGATGGCAAATATATTACGCAAAATCATTGAAAATGATAAGGGCGAAATTAAAAAACTAGAAAAAACTGCCAAGAAAGTTGAGAGCTATGCTGATGCAATGGCGGCTCTTTCAGATGAAGAACTTCAGGCAAAAACAGAAGAATTTAAACAACGATATCAAAACGGAGAAAGTCTAGATCAGCTCTTGCCGGAGGCATTTGCGGTTGTTCGTGAGGGAGCGAAACGTGTCCTTGGACTTTTCCCATATCGTGTGCAAATTATGGGTGGTATTGTGCTTCACCATGGTGACGTAGCGGAGATGCGTACAGGGGAAGGGAAAACCCTTACTGCGACAATGCCTGTCTACTTGAATGCTATTTCAGGTGAAGGTGTACACGTTATCACCGTTAACGAATACCTTTCAGAGCGTGATGCGACTGAAATGGGTGAGCTTTATAGTTGGCTCGGTTTGTCAGTAGGGATCAACCTTTCATCTAAATCACCAGCTGAAAAACGTGAAGCTTATAATTGTGACATCACTTACTCAACCAGCTCAGAGGTAGGTTTCGACTATCTTCGTGATAACATGGTTGTTCGTAAGGAAAACAGGGTACAACGCCCATTGAACTTTGCCTTGGTCGATGAGGTTGACTCGGTTCTTATTGATGAAGCTCGTACACCATTGATCGTATCAGGGCCTGTAAGTTCAGAAACTAATCAGTTGTATCACCGTGCGGATGCTTTTGTTAAGACATTGACTGAAGATGATTATGCGATTGATATTCCAACAAAAACAATTGGTTTGAATGACTCAGGTATTGACAAGGCTGAAGAGTTCTTCAACTTGGAAAATTTGTACGATATTGACAATGTTGCCTTGACTCACTATATTGACAATGCCCTTCGTGCCAACTACATTATGTTGCGTGATATTGACTACGTGGTAAGTCCTGAGCAAGAAATCCTTATTGTTGACCAATTTACTGGTCGTACCATGGAAGGTCGTCGTTTTTCAGATGGGCTCCACCAAGCCATTGAGGCTAAAGAAGGTGTACCAGTCCAAGAGGAAACCAAGACTTCTGCCTCAATCACTTACCAAAATATGTTCCGTATGTACAAGAAATTGTCAGGTATGACTGGTACTGGTAAGACTGAAGAGGATGAATTCCGTGAAATCTATAACATGCGAGTCATCCCAATTCCAACAAACCGTCCAATTCAACGTATTGACCATGATGACCTTCTGTACTCAACTTTGGATGCTAAATTCCGTGCTGTGGTACAAGATGTTAAGCATCGTTATGAGAAGGGGCAACCAGTTCTTATTGGTACGGTTGCCGTTGAAACATCTGACTTGATTTCTAAGATGTTGGTTGACGCAGGTATTCCTCACGAAGTGCTTAATGCCAAGAACCACGAAAAAGAAGCGCATATTATCATGAATGCAGGTCAACGTGGTGCTGTTACGATTGCGACCAATATGGCCGGTCGTGGTACTGACATCAAACTTGGTGAAGGTGTTCTGGAGCTTGGTGGACTTTGTGTCATTGGTACAGAGCGTCATGAAAGTCGTCGTATCGACAACCAGTTGCGTGGTCGTTCGGGACGTCAAGGGGATCCAGGGGAGTCTCAATTCTACCTATCACTTGAAGACGAATTGATGCGTCGTTTCGGTTCTGACCGTATCAAGCATGTCTTGGAACGTTTGAACGCTGATGACGAAGATATTGTTATCAAATCACGTATGTTGACCCGTCAAGTGGAATCAGCTCAAAAACGTGTCGAAGGGAATAACTACGATACTCGTAAACAAGTCCTTCAGTACGATGACGTTATGCGTGAACAGCGTGAAATCATCTACGCTGAGCGTTATGATGTTATTACAGCAGAACGTGACCTTGAACCTGAAATCAAGGCTATGATCAAGCGTACTATTAACCGTATGGTTGATGGACACAGTCGTAACGATCAAGAAGAAGCTCTTAAAGGTATCTTGAACTTTGCACGTCAGGCCTTGGTTCCTGAGGATGCCATCTCGCTTGAAGATCTAAAAGAAGTGGGAGAGGTGACTAAACGTAGTGTTAATTATGATGCTATCAAGGTTTATCTGACTGAGTTAGCAGATAATGTTTATGATCGTCAAATTAAGAAATTGCGTTCAGAGGAGGCTATTCGCGAATTCCAAAAAGTCTTGATTTTGATGGTTGTTGATAATAAGTGGACAGACCACATTGATGCCCTTGATCAATTACGTAACGCCGTTGGTATGCGTGGTTATGCGCAAAACAACCCAATCGTTGAGTATCAATCTGAAAGTTTCAAGATGTTCCAAGATATGATTGGTGCTATTGAGTATGATGTAACTCGTACGATGATGAAAGCACAAATCCACGAACAATCTCGTGAACATGTTAATGAACGTGTTTCAACAACAGCAACAGGCAATATTCAAGCACATCAAGCAGATGCTAATGGTCAAGAGATTGACTTTAGCAAGGTTGGTCGTAATGACTTCTGTCCATGTGGCTCTGGTAAGAAATTCAAAAATTGTCACGGTCGTAAACAGTTTAAGATAAAAAGAAATAGGTAATTATAATGGTTTTTAAAGCAGTAAGTGAAAAAATTGATTTTGATGCAGTTAAAGAATCAACTACATTGACAGGAGAAGCCCTTGCCAAGAAGCAAGCTCGTGATAAAGAGCTTGAGGCAATCATCAAGGGTGAGGACAACCGTACACTTTTGGTGATTGGTCCATGTTCATCTGATAATGAGGATGCAGTTCTTGATTATGCACACCGTTTGGCTAAACTTCAAGAAGAAGTGAAAGATAAAGTATTTATGGTTATGCGTGTTTATACTGCTAAACCTCGTACAAACGGTGATGGGTATAAAGGGCTTGTGCACCAACCTGATGCTGAAGGAAAACCGAATCTAATTAATGGTATCAAAGCTGTACGTAATCTTCACTACCGTGTTATCACAGAAACTGGTATCACAACTGCTGACGAAATGCTTTACCCGGAAAACCTTCCTTTGGTAGATGACCTTGTGTCCTACATTGCCATCGGTGCTCGTTCTGTAGAAGATCAACAACACCGTTTCGTCGCGTCGGGTATTGACGTACCAACTGGAATGAAAAATCCAACATCAGGTAACCTTAACATTATGTTTAATGGTATCTATGCTGCACAAAACAAACAAGACTTCCTCTTTAACGGTGAAGAAGTTCAGACATCTGGAAATCCGTTAGCACACGCTATCCTTCGTGGATCAACAAATGAATACGGGAAGAATATTCCTAATTTCTACTATGATGATATCCTTGATACTATTAACACCTATGAAAAGATGGGACTTCAAAATCCATTTATCGTGATTGATACGAACCACGATAATTCTGGTAAACGTTACTTGGAGCAAGTACGTATTGTACGTCAGACCTTGATTAACCGTGATTGGAATGAAAAAATCAATAAGTTTGCACGTGGATTTATGATCGAGTCTTATCTTGAAGATGGTCGTCAGGACACACCAGAAGTTTATGGAAAATCAATTACTGACCCATGTCTTGGTTGGGATAATACTGAGCAATTGATTCGTGAAATTCACGCAACACTTTCAAAATAATAATTTGAAAACAGTCTGAATGTAAAGAATTGAGCCGTTTTGGGATCTTCCAAACGGCTCGACTCTTTATCTAAAATAGGAAGTAGAGAATAGGGAAATGGGAATTCATAAAATTAGTTCATTAATTGATACAGCAGAAGTAAGAAAAGCACATGCTCTTACAGGAGATGACTTGGCGAAAAAACAGGTTAATGATAGTGCCTTAGCTAAGATAATTAAAGGTGAGGATGATCGTCTTCTCTTAGTTATTGGACCATGTTCGTCAGATAATGAAAAAGCTGTACTTGACTATGCTCATCGCCTATCTAAGTTGCAAGAGGAAGTCAAGGATAAGATTTTCATTGTTATGCGTGTTTATACGGCTAAACCACGCACAAATGGTGATGGTTATAAAGGACTTGTTCACCAACCTGATGCAGAAGGAGCTACTGATCTTATAACAGGTATTAAGGCAGTGCGTCGTCTACAATCTCGCATTATTAGGGAAACCGGACTTCCGCTTGCTGATGAGATGCTATATCCGACAAATCTGATCTATTTTGAAGATTTGTTAAGTTACCATGCTATTGGTGCTCGATCAGTTGAAGATCAAGAACATCGTTTTGTGGCTTCGGGGCTTGATGTTCCAACGGGGTTGAAAAATCCAACTTCTGGAAATCTTAATGTCATGTTCAATGCTATCTATGCTGCTCACAATGAGCAAGAGTTTATCTACAATGGCCATGAAGTGAAAACAGACGGTAATCCATTAGCACATGCTATTTTACGTGGTTCTAGTAACGAATATGGTCAAAACGAGGTTAACTACCACTACGAGGACTTAGTTAAGGCTTTGGATAAATATAGTGAATTTGGTTTAGAAAATCCATTTATTCTTGTTGATACAAATCATGATAACTCTGGTAAAAACTTCATGGAGCAAATCCGTATTGTGCGTGAAGTTCTTCTTAACCGTGAGTGGGATAAGCGTATTGCAGATACTGTGCGTGGCTTTATGATTGAATCTTATCTTGAAGATGGTCGTCAAGATACACCTGAAGTTTATGGAAAATCAATCACAGATCCATGCCTCGGTTGGGAAAAAACGGTTAACCTTATTCGTGAAATCCATACTACCCTTTCAAAATAGTTTATGATTTTTGGACATGGTATAGACTTGCAGGAAATTTCAGCAGTTAAAAAGGCCTATGACCGAAACCCACGTTTTGCAAAGAAAGTACTGACACCAAAAGAATGGGAGCGTTTCGAGTCCCTTTCTGGAGAGCGTCAGATGTCGTTTCTGGCAGGCCGTTGGGCGGGGAAGGAAGCTTTTTCAAAGGCCTGGGGTACTGGAATCGGAGCAGTCGGTTTTAAGGATATTGAAATTCTAAATAATGATAAGGGAGCTCCCGTGGTTACTCAGTCGCCTTTTGAAGGAAATGTCTTTATCTCCATTTCTCATAGTGGTGATTTTGTTCAGGCAAGTGTCATTTTAGAAAAAAACAAGAGATAGGTGTTGGAAGAGGATAGCTTATGATTGCGAGTTTACATCGACCAACCTTGGCAAAGGTTGATCTGTCAGCAATTTCAGAAAATATTGAACAAGTGGTTAGTCATATTCCTAAACAGGTGCAGACTTTTGCAGTTGTAAAGGCCAATGCTTATGGTCATGGCGCTGTTGAAGTGGCTAAACATGTGTCTAAGCAGGTGGATGGTTTTTGTGTTTCTAACCTAGATGAGGCGCTTGAACTTCGTCAAGCTGGCATAGAGCAACCGATACTTATTTTGGGAGTAGTCTTGCCAGATGGTGTTCCCTTGGCTATTCAAGAAAACATTAGTCTGACGGTGGCCTCACTTGAGTGGTTGGCACTGGCTCAGAAACAAGGGCTTGATTTGATAGGTTTGACCTGTCATATTAAGGTTGATTCAGGTATGGGTCGTATTGGGGTACGTAACCTAAAGGACGCAGATAACTTGATTGCTGGTCTGAAGGCTCTTGGTGCTGATGTCGAAGGTATTTTTACTCATTTTGCAACAGCTGATGAAGCAGATGATAGTAAATTTAAGCGTCAATTATCTTTCTTCACCGATTTGGTGGATAACTTGACTGATAGACCTCGCTTGGTGCACGCTAGCAACTCAGCGACAAGTATTTGGCATGCAGCAACCGTCTTTAATACGGTACGTCTGGGTGTTGTCATCTATGGTCTCAATCCTAGTGGCAGTGTCTTGGAACTTCCCTATAATATTCAACCTGCCCTAAGTTTAGAGACAGCTCTTATTCATGTTAAGACCCTTCCAGCCGGTCAAGACGTGGGTTACGGTGCAACCTATACAACTACGGCTGAAGAAGTTATTGGAACGCTTCCGATTGGCTATGCGGATGGTTGGACTAGAGATTTACAAGGTTTCCATGTTATTGTGGATGGACAACTTTGTCCTATTGTTGGGCGTGTGTCTATGGACCAGATCACTGTTCGCCTTCCTAAGGTTTATCCACTAGGAACTCCAGTTACGCTTATGGGTGAAAATGGAGGAGCGAGCATTACTGCGACAGAGGTGGCTGAAAAGCGTGGCACAATCAACTACGAGGTCCTTTGTTTACTTAGTGATCGTGTACCTCGTAGCTATGACTAATATAAAAAAGGAAATCCAGTTTGATACTGGATTTTTTGATTTTAGGGAAGATCATTTCCATGTGTTATAATAGCTGATAAGGCTTCCTCTTTTACAAGGAACAGAACTCGATAGAAATGATATAGAATATGATTCAACTAGATTCACCAATTGCGGATTTGAAGGGCTTTGGTCCTAAGTCCGCTGAAAAATTTACCAAATTAGATTTACACACAGTTGGGGACCTCTTGCTTTATTTTCCTTTTCGATATGAAGATTTTAAGAGTAAGTCCATCTTTGAACTGATGGATGGAGAAAAGGCCGTCATTACAGGAACAGTGGTAACACCGGCCAATGTGCAGTATTATGGCTTTAAACGTAATCGTCTTAGCTTTAAAATAAAGCAGGGTGAAGCTGTGATTGCCATTAATTTCTTTAATCAGCCTTATCTTGTGGACAAGTTTGAGGTGGGGGCAGAAGTGGCTATCTTTGGTAAGTGGGACCGTAAGAAGTCTGCAGTGACTGGTATGAAAGTCTTGGCCCATGTTGAGGACGATATGCAGCCAGTCTACCATGTGGCTCAGGGTGTTAGTCAGGCCCAGCTGATAAAGGCTATAAAGGTAGCTTTTGACAGTGGCGCCCTTAATTTGTTGGAGGAAAGTCTCCCCCAAGTGCTGATGGACAAGTATCGTCTCATGGGACGTCAAGAGGCTGTGCGTGTCATGCATTTTCCTAAAGATTTGGCTGAATATAAGCAGGCCCTACGTAGGATTAAGTTTGAGGAGCTCTTTTATTTCCAGATGAATTTACAGGTGCTAAAGGCTGAGAATAAATCAGAGACCAATGGACTAGCGATTTCTTACGATGAGGTAAAAATAAAAGCCAAGATTGCTACCCTTCCTTTCCCTCTGACCAAAGCCCAGGAGCGCAGTTTATCAGAAATCCTAGCTGATATGAAATCTGGGGCTCACATGAACCGTCTCTTGCAGGGAGACGTGGGCTCAGGAAAGACAGTTATTGCTAGTCTTGCCATGTATGGGGCTTATACGGCAGGATTGCAGTCTGCCCTTATGGTGCCGACGGAAATCTTAGCAGAGCAGCATTATCAGAGTTTGAAGGGACTTTTTCCTGAGCTAAAGGTAGTCCTCTTAACTTCTGGGATGAAGATGGCAGATAAGAAAGTAGCTCTTTCTAAAATTGAGTCTGGGGAGGCTCAAATGATTGTGGGAACTCACTCACTGATTCAGGATGCGGTGATTTATCATAAACTTGGGTTGGTGATTACTGATGAACAGCACCGATTTGGAGTTAATCAACGTCGTATTTTCCGAGAGAAGGGAGACAATCCTGATGTCCTCATGATGACAGCAACACCCATTCCTAGGACCTTAGCAATCACTGCCTTTGGGGAGATGGATGTGTCAATCATTGATCAGATGCCGGCTGGACGTAAGACTATTATTACCCGTTGGGTTAAACATGAGCAACTAGACACCGTATTGACTTGGATTAAGAGTGAGTTGGAAAAAGATGCTCAGGTCTATTTTATTTCTCCTTTGATTGAAGAGTCTGAGGCTCTTGATTTGAAAAATGCTGTTGCCCTTCATCAGGAACTCACAGAGTTTTTTGGAGATTCAGCTACGGTGGCTCTGATGCATGGTCGGATGAAAAATGATGAAAAAGACCAAATTATGCAGGATTTTAAGGACAAAAAATCTCAGATTTTAGTATCAACCACAGTTATTGAAGTTGGAGTTAACGTACCTAATGCTACGGTTATGGTCATTATGGATGCGGATCGTTTTGGACTTAGCCAGCTTCACCAGCTTCGAGGCCGTGTAGGGCGTGGAGACAAGCAGTCTTACTGTGTCTTGGTGGCTAATCCTAAAAATGATACCGGTAAAAAACGCATGCAGGCCATGTGTGAGACTACGGATGGTTTTGTTTTAGCAGAAGAGGACCTTAAAATGCGTGGCTCAGGAGAGATTTTCGGGACGCGGCAGTCAGGCATTCCTGAATTTCAGGTGGCTGATATTGTGGAAGACTATAATATCCTAGAAGAAGCAAGGCGCGTGGCCAGTCAAATTGTTTCTGACCCTAACTGGCGTGAGAATCCTGATTGGCAGGTGCTAGAAGCTCATTTGAGAAACCAAGCTGAGTTTGACTGAGGAGGAAACCAATGAAAAAGAAGCGGTTAAAACTCGATTTTTTGCTATCTGCCATGCCTTCTTTCTTACGATGATAGGTCTTATATTTTATTTTGCAGGCTTTACCTTATTTTATCCATGATAACAAAAACTCTCAGTGAACTCACTGAGAGTTTTTGCTTCCTTCAAGTTTATTACAAGCTTTCTTTAAGTTAGAGACCCTATAATAAAACCATCAAAACGAGATAGGTTTTGATAATAAAACGTTTTGGCTAGGTCAAACCATTCCTAAAAAGGAGGAAAAACAATGACAGTAAAAATTAAAGTAATTTATAACCCCAATTTTCAAAAGCATCCTCAAGACTTTAAGGTTTATCAAAACTAATAGTGATGCCCAGGAAGAGGCTAAATTTACCCATATTCTACAGCTTTCATCCCTCAATTTCCAAAAATCCTTTTTTCTTTTTCATAACGTAGAATCCCTCTTCTTAAAATCATAACAAGTCTAGACGGAAGAATGACCAGTTTGGGCGATTAACATAAGTAAGGTAACCGGTTGAGATTTTCTTAACTGGTTTTTCTGTTTTTCGAATCATTGAACAAATCTTATTTGTAAAGTAGTAAAACCTTATCTATAAACTAGTAT
The DNA here is from genome assembly GCF_010120595.1 of Streptococcus thermophilus. NCBI lineage: Bacteria > Bacillati > Bacillota > Bacilli > Lactobacillales > Streptococcaceae > Streptococcus > Streptococcus thermophilus. The sequence goes on along the minus strand of NZ_CP038020.1, from coordinate 57,549 downwards.
TTTTTCTTCAGCCATGCAATCCGGGCTAGACTGGCTAGCACAGTACCACAGACCATGGTGACATGTGTCTGTAAGACGATTAGTTCCTAGTGGAAATCTTTGTTTTCCAATTTATCAGTTGCTTCAATGCTAAGTTTCATGTCTTACCCCTCAATATAATCTTTCAATTCTTGGCCTTCTAGTCCTGCACTGAGTGCAATGAGGAGCTTGAGACGAGCTTTTGGAGCATTGAGTTCTTTGACGAACATAACGCCTGCTTCTTGGAGTTTAACACCACCACCTTCATAGGCATAGACTGGCTCGGCGATGCCGTTAAAGCAACGGGAAACGAGTACAACGGGAACTCCCTTGTCCATAAGTGACTTAATTTCTCTTGCAGCTAGTGGTGGGAGATTTCCGGCGCCTAGGGCCTCGATAACCACGCCGTCAATCTTTTCAGGGGCTAGGAGACTGATGATACCATCTCCAATTCCCATTCCAGCATAAGCCTTAATGATCGGCACAGTTCCTGTAATTTGTTTCAAGTCAAAGCGAACACGAGGCTCAGCAGTTTTGAACCAGAGGATATCATGCTTCATGATGATGCCTAGTGGACCATGGGTTGGTGTTTGGAAGGTTGCCACGTTTGTAGTATGGGTCTTAGTCACGTACTTGGCCGCATGGATTTCATCGTTCATAACGACTAGGACACCTTTATCGGCAGCCTTGTCATTGCTTGCGACACGAAGGGCTGAGAGATAGTTGTAGACGCCATCGCTTCCTAGCTCATTTGACGAACGCATGGCACCAGTTATGACGATTGGAATTTCAGGAACGTTCATGGTATCTAGGAAGTAGGCTGTTTCTTCCAGGGTATCTGTTCCGTGGGTGATAACCACCCCGTCATATTGTCCAGCTGTTTCCTTGATTTTTTTATAAATATCAAGCATGTGGTAAGGCGTAATGTGTGGGCTAGGGATGTTAAAGAAGTCTAGAACAGTTAAGGCTAGATTATCTAGATCAAGTCCAACATGGTTCATGGGATTATCAGCATTTTGACTGACCTTGCCATCGTCATCTGCGGACATGGAAATGGTTCCTCCAGTATGAAGGACTAGGATTTTTTTAATCATTTATACTACTCACTATCTTATTTATGGTATAATTTATTTTAGCACAAAAAGTTAGAAGGAGGGGAGCTCTGTGGCCATTAAAGCAGTCTTTTTTGATATTGATGGGACTTTTCTAAATGACCGAAAACGCGTGTCGAGTTCAACCAAAAAAGCCATCAGTCAAATGAAGGAAGATGGTATCTTAGTTGGTTTGGCAACAGGTCGTGGTCCAGGATTTGTCCAGCCTTTCATGGACAATCTGGGTCTGGATTTTGCAGTCACTTATAACGGTCAGTATATTTTGACTCACGACAAGGTCCTTTATCAAAACCAGCTCCCTAAATCAACAGTCTACAACTTGATTCGCTATGCCACCAAGCACCGTAGAGAGATTTCTCTAGGGACTAGTACAGGTCTTGTTGGTTCTAATATCATCAGTATGGGGACGAGTAAGTTTGGGCAAATCGTTAGTCGTATTGTCCCTAAGTCCTGGGCTAAGATGGTGGAGCGTAGTTTCAAGTCTTTGATTCGTCGTTTCAAGCCACAAAGCATTGAAACCCTTAAAACTATCATGCGTGAGCCTATTTATCAGGTAGTTATGGTAGCGACGGTGGGTGAAACACAAGATATTGAAGAAAAATTTCCTCATGTGAAGATTACCCGCTCAAGTCCTTACTCAGCCGATATTATTTCAGCGGATCAATCTAAGTTGAAAGGTATCGCTCATCTAGGTGAGGTTTTTGGTTTCGAACTCAGTGAGGTTATGGCCTTTGGGGATTCGGAAAATGATCTAGAAATGCTGTCTGGCGTCGGCGTTGGTGTTGCCATGGGAAATGGGGAAGATGAACTGAAAGACCAGGCTACCCATGTCACTGATACTAATAACCAGAATGGGATTGCCAAAGCCTTGTCACACTATGGTTTGATTCACTTTGAAACAGAGAATTCATTTACCAGTGATGATGATAATTTCAACAAGGTTAAGGATTTCCACCATTTGATGGATGGCTCAACTATCGATATGCCTCGTGTTTACGGTATTGAGGAAGCTAGTCACCGTTCGGACTTCAAGTTGGAAGAAATTGTCGAATTCCTCTATGCTTCATCAGGTGGGGACAAGCGTGTCTTTGGTCAGGCTGTTCTAGATTTGCATGCTGCTCTTGACAAGGCAGCGCTCAAAGTTAGTTCTAAAGAGCACTCAGAGTCAACTATGGTTGATCAGGTGGATGCATTGACTGACTTGCTTTACTTGACCTATGGCTCATTTGTCCTTATGGGTGTGGATCCTAAGCCTTTCTTTGATACTGTTCATGAGGCTAATATGGGTAAAATTTTCCCAGATGGCAAAGCTCACTTTGATCCTGTGACCCACAAAATTCTTAAACCAAGTGATTGGGAAGAGCGATTTGCACCAGAACCACACATTAAACGTGAGCTAGATCGTCAGATTCAAAAATCTCTACAAAGAAGTAAATAAGAAGTTATAAAGGTTTGGACAGTTTGCTCCGAACCTTTTTCTAATAAAAATGACATTTATTAATGGCTTTATTTGTGATAGAATAAAGTCATTCTATGTATTTTTAAGGAGATTATTATGACTAAAGCAGATTGGTTAGACTTTTTTGAAGCCATCAATGGTCGTTCAGCGACTGAAGAAGAAATTGCAGCAGCACTTGCAGCTGGTGAGTTCCAAGATGACGCCCCAGCAGCAGAAACTGCTCCAGTACAAGAAGCGCCAGTTCAACCAGCTTTCGCTAGTGCCCAAGAAACACCAGCACAACCAATCTTTGCAGGGGCTTAAACCAACTCCAGTCCAAGGAGTGCCAAATCAAGCAGTGCGACCACAAGCTGGTTTTGCGAATGGGCAAGCTGGTCAGCAAGTAGCTTTTGCTAACGGTCAACCTCTTCAACCAGGTCAAAATATCCAATTTATCAATGGCCAAGCTGTAGTTGTTCCAGCCCGACCATCAGCATTTGCAACAACTTTCAAAAATTACTGGACAGGGTTGCTTAATGCATGGCGTCGTCCAGCAGATATGACAGATTATGGTAAACATAATGCTTGGCTTAATTATATCTTCTTGTCATTCTTTACAGGGCTTGCATTCTTTACTATCTTGAGCGCAATAGCACGTAAAGTGGTTAACACTTTAGAGTCAACAGCGAGTGTATTCAGCAGTATCTTTGGATCTTTCGGATCAAATGATTACTCACCATCAGTTTCAAGTCATGCATCTAGTATTGGTTTTGCGGCTTTCTTTGCAAGTATTTTAGCTGCCTTCCTCTTTATCTTTTCCTTCATCTTGGCAGGATTTATAACACGTAAGGCCATCTTTCGTGCCCCTGCAACAACCTTCTTAAATAGCTTCGATCGTTTTGGTCGTTTGACATCATTAGCCTTGCCAGTATTGCTTGTAACTATCTTGTTGGGAGCTATTGGACTTGTTGTCTTCCCAAGCTTTTTGCTTAATATCGTTTGTACTTTGTTTGCAATTGCTAACCTCTTTACAATTGTTCCTGTAACAACAGCATGGAAGGCTGATAAGTTCTATCAAATGATCTTGGCAGAACTCTTGAACGGTTTCGTTTTGTCTATCTTGTTTGCAATCGTATTTACTATCATGTCATCATTTACAATAGGTCTTCTATTCTAAGTAAGCTTATCTAAGTAAGCTTAACGATTTTTGAAAAGGCAAGTGTATAGGAGTCTTTATGGCAACAAAAGAAAAGTGGATTGATTTATTTGAAAAGGCAGTTGGTCGTCCGCCCCATGTCTTAGAAATTGAAGAAGGCCAAAAATCAGATTTTGATTTAAAGGCTATTAAAGGCATTTCCGCAATGGGATTGGATTAGGAAGTTACTTCTCCTGAACTAACAGAAAAAATTGATGAGTATGACGTTGCCGAGGAAGTGGTTGAAGATGTGGCCCTTGATGACGAAGAGGAAACGACTTTATTAGAAACTGAGGAGCTCACGCCGGTGTCTCGCGAAGACCAGACTCACACCGAAGAACATTCATAATCTACTTCTAAAGAAGCACAAGTAATCTGGATGAAGGCCTTCAAAAACTAAGTAGGTCGTCAGCCTCTTCCTGAGGAATTTCTTATAGGTAGGTCTTCAGGTTATGATGTGTCGATCATCTATCAGTTTATCTCATATGGTAAGGCTGCTAAACTGGCCAATCCAGCCATGGCAAAAGGAAAGAAAATCCTGATTATTGCTGGTATTGTTGTGGTAGTCTTAGCGCTTGCTGGTTATGGATTTGGTTTTTATTATTACTCACGTGGTCAAGTAGCAGATCGTTATGAAGCAGCAACTTATGGTAAGTTTGATAGTTATGCCTCAAATCATAACACAACTCCAGATGGTGTTTCTGACATTTTCCTTTAATGGTACTGATGATACCATGTATAAGGATGTAACGGCTGATATCGATAAAAATACTACGGGAGCCAAGAACCGTTCCGCTGATAGTATTACTTTCTCAGATGTTGATGTAACTAAAGTCGTTCAGACTGGTGAAAAGAACTTTAAAGTAACTTTCACGGCAGTCTATGATTTCTATTATGGCTATGATTCGAAGCTCAAGTCATCAGGAGATGTTAAAGACAAAATTTCATGGTCATGTAATGTGGAATATGTTGGTGACGATAGTGACTCTAGTGGTAGCAGTTCTAACTACAGCGACTACCATATCAATGGTAAAGCTATCGAATCACAAAAAGTGAGTCGTGAAGATACTGTGAAATAGTAGTTGTTTTCTCATAGAGCTAGTCATTGTTAAACTGATTACAATTAGGAGGGTAGTCCTCTCTACTAAAAATGAGAGCCTGGTAATTGCCAGGTTCTTTTGTTTGTCTGTTTTTACCTCTTAGGGTCTAAACTTTACCACTTACCTAAAAGGCCTTGTTTAGTTTAAAGCAGCTGTTATAATAGAAGAACCATCAAAAGGACAGAAAAGGAGTATTATGAAAGTTAGCATCGCATTGGACCCTTCTATAGGTGAGTATGAAATCTTGATTCGAGCTCCTCAATTAACAGAAGAAATAGCACAGCTCCAAGAGTCCATTTTAAAGCAAAAGTTGTTGGCTCCTTTAGCCTTTTTATAAAGATCGTAGCGAATATTTTCTGGATTTGGAAACGCTTCTTTTTTTGAAACAGATGGAGAGAGGATTTATGGGCATACCAAGGACGAGGCCTATGAGGTCAAACAGAAGAGCTGCTTACGATTGCCTTTTGTCGGATTTCCAAATCAACCATTGTCAACATAAAGCAGATTTATTCTTTAGAGAACTCTTTTTCGGGGACCAGCACGGTTAATTTCTATCAGATCCACAAGCAGGTTCATGTATCAAGACGCTACTATCCAGTTTTAAAAGAACGACTAAACGAAATGAGGTAACAGAATGAGAAAGAAATTAGTTGGGATCCTCTTGATCCTTTAGGCAGCTTTGGTTATTGTACAAGACTATTTTATACAATGGGAAATTAGTTTTTGGATGTTAGCTTGGGTAGTCTTACTGGCTATTTTGTCCCTTTCTAGTTTTTTGAAACACCACTTTGGTTGGGAATTCATCTATGGTGTTTTGGCTCTCTTTTCACTCAATGGGCAGTTTCACTTTCTTACAGTATCCAATTCTGTCGTTATCCTTTCTTCTATTCTTGCAGTTATTGGCTTGAACATCCTCTTCAATTCTTCTAGTAAAACAAAGAATCGTTTTGGATTGGGTTCTACTGGCTCAGACGCTAACAATGGTGGTAATGATATTGATGTGACTTTTTCAACGGTGACCAGATATCTCAATGACCAACACTTTACTCATAAAAGTGCAGATGTAAGTCTGGGAGAAGCCTCGGTTTATTTTGATAACTGCCGTATTGAAGGGCCCGTCTGCCCAGTTTGATGTGGACGTTTCTCTGGGAAGTCTGAGTCTCTATGTGCCCAGTGATTGGCGGGTACATATTAATGTGGACAACTCGCTCTCGGCTATTCAACACCAGGAAAATCCAAGCAATTTGACTAGCAAGGATTTATACATTAAAGGGGAAGTTTCCTTGGGTAATTTAGAAAGTATTTATGTTGGTGAAAATGTGATTAATTAAGTTAGTGTAGGGAACCTCTGATTAATATAATACCTATTGTTTTATCTCAATCCCTGTGATAAGATAGGCTCAATCTATTTTCAAGAGGTACAAGAGCTCTGGGATTCCTAACGTCATCAAGTCTTTTAAATCAACTAATACTCGAGGGAGTAGGACAAGGGAGAGTTTTTGAAAAGCTGTTCGGTATCACTCTCTTTTTTCCTACTAGAACAGGAATTAATTTTTAAATAAAGTTGTGGTGCTAAATCTTTTGATTTGGTTCTTTTTTTGGCTAGAGGACCAGATATTTTGGGCTTTTCCTGCAGGAGATAAGCTTATGCCTGGACCATAGGCCAGAGGGCTAGAAAGGGATGAGGGAGGAGTCTGATTGTTGGTTAATTCTGTGTTATAATAGCAAGGATTAGTGGTTGTTAGTGCTAAGTGAATGGAAATTCTTGCTTAGTCCGACTTAGTCCGAACGACTGGTGTAGAGACAAGAAAGGGACGTCTTATGAAATTACTTTATACGGATATGTCTCAGGATTTAACAGAAATTCTGACGGAGCAGGCGTCTAGCTATGCTCAAAAGGGAAAGAGGGTTTTTTATATTGCTCCTAGTGCCCTATCCTTTGAAAAGGAGCGAAAGGTTTTAGAATACCTGCCTCAGTCAGCATCTTTTGACATTACGGTGACTCGTTTTACTCAGATGGCTAGGTATTTTATTCTCAATACGAGTAACCCAAAGACTCAGTTGGATGATACAGGTTTGGCCATGATTTTTTATAAAGTGTTGTTGCACATGGGCAATGATGAGCTCAAGGTCTATGGCCGTTTGCGTAAGGATAGCAACTTTATTAATCAATTAGTGGACCTTTATAAAGAGTTGCAGCAGGCCAATATGACAGTATTAGATTTACAGCATTTGGATCAGGTTGAAAAACAAGAGGATTTGGTAAGGATTTTCAGTGCAGCTCAGGACCTCTTGTTGGCAGGAGATTTTGACAATCAATCAAAGCTTAGTGCCTTCTTTAAGGAAATTACCTCAGGACATCTGGATGAGGCCTTGAGTAACACAGTTTTGGTCGTTGATGGTTTTACCCGTTTCTCGGCTGAGGAGGAGGCTCTGGTTGCACTCTTGAACGACAAGTGCCACCAGATTGTAGTGGGGACCTATACTAGTCAAAAAGCTTATAAGGCCAATTTTGTTTATGGCAATGTTTATCAAGCCTCAGTGGATTTCTTGAGGACTTTGGCTCAGACATATAAGGTGATACCCGACTACGTGACGACAGACAAGGAGGGCAATCTTTCTTTTGCGCGTATTAGTCGTCTTTTGGAGAGCCGTCATGACTTTAGTACGGTAGATGAGACGGTAACTGAGCAGGATAAGCATGCCCTGAAGGTTTGGGAAGTGGTCAACCAGAAAGAAGAAGTGGCCCAGGTTGCCAAGAGTATTCGCCAGTTGCTGGCAGATGGCAAGCGTTACAAGGATATTTTGGTCTTGCTTGGTGACGAGGAGAGTTATAAGCTTCACGTGGGGCAGATTTTCCGAAAATTTGATATTCCTTATTATTTCGGTAAGGAAGAAAGCATGTCTAGCCATCCTTTGGTGGAGTTTGTGGATTCGCTAGAGCGTATCAAGCGCTATAACTACCGTGCTGAGGATTTGGTTAACCTTGTAAAATCCGGTCTCTATGGTGGTTTTGCTCAAGAGGAATTAGACCTTTTTGAGTATTATGTCAATTTTGCGGATATCAAGGGGCGTCATAAATTCTTGTCTGATTTTACAGCTAATAGTCGTGATAAGTATAATTTAGACCAGATCAATGCCTTGCGGTCACAATTGATAGAGCCCTTGGACAAGTTTCTTAATAGTCGCAAACAAAAGGGATCTAGTCTACTCAAGAAACTGGTGGTCTTTTTAGAGGCCGTGCAACTGCCAAGTCAGATGGTTGAATTGTCCACCAAGGCCAGTGAAGCTGAAAAAGAACAGAATGAACAGGTTTGGAAGGCTTTCACTCATATCTTGGAGCAGGTTGAGACTATCTTTGAAGACGAATCGCTCTCAGTGGACGACTTTTTGTCTATCTTGCGTTCGGGAATGTTGGCCTGTGATTACCGTACGGTTCCAGCTACTGTGGATGTGGTCAATGTGAAAAAATACGACTTAATACAGCCACATTCGGCTCCGTATGTTTTTGCCTTGGGGATGACCCAGTCACATTTTCCTAAGGTGGGACAAAATAAGAGTCTCCTGTCTGATGAGGAGCGTAGTCGTATCAATGAGGCGACGGATGAGCACAGGAGATTGGATATTGTTACGCAGAGCAATAGTAAGCGAGGTCATTTTGTGGCTATGTCGCTTTTCAATGCTGCTAGTGAACAATTAGTGCTTAGTCAGCCACAAATTATAAATGAAAGTCAAGATGACATGTCGGTTTATTTGAAGGAGATTCTTGACCTTGGTATTCCATTGGTGGAAAAGGGACGCAATCGTTTCGAAGCAAAGGGGGACCAGATTGGGAACTATAGAGACCTTCTGTCGACTGTCATTGCCCTTAACAGTAGTCATTTGGATCTTGACTTGGACAAAGAAACCCAGACTTTCTGGTCGGTTGCTGTACGCTATCTCCGTAAGCGACTTGATAAGGATCAAGTCTTGATTCCAAAGGTGATTGACGATGTGACGACAACCAAGGTGGACGATCAGGTCATGCAGTTGGTCTTTCCGGAGGAAGAACCACTGAAATTATCAGCTACAGCTCTGACGACCTTCTATAACAACCAATATCTTTATTTCTTGCGTTATGTTTTGGAACTTGAGGAGCTAGAGTCTATCCATCCGGATGCTCGACACCACGGGACTTATTTACACCGAGTCTTTGAGCGTGTGATGGGTGATTCGTCGTCAGAAAGCTTCGATGATAAATTGGAAAAGGCCATTGCTCAGACCAATCAGGATCAACCTTTTAAAATTCTCTATACCGAGGACCAAGAGAGTCGTTTCTCTCGTCAGATTTTGGAGGACATTGCGCGTTCAACTGCCAGTGTTCTACGTGACAATGCGGCGGTTAAGGTTGAGCGTGAGGAAGTCAAGTTTGACTTGCTTTTAGCAAATAGCATCAAGATTACTGGGATTATTGACCGAGTGGACCGTTTAACAGATGGTGCTCTGGGTGTTGTTGACTATAAAACAGGTAAAAATGTCTTTGATATTCAGAAATTCTACAATGGCCTCAGTCCGCAATTGGTGACCTATCTGGAGGCTCTCCGTCAAACCTATAAGGTTGATGCTGATCAACTTTTTGGGGCTATGTATCTTCACATGCAGGTCCCACAGCTTAACCTAGCTCAGATTGGTTTGGAAAAGCTAGCGGCTCAGGCTCATAAGGAATTGACTTATAAGGGACTTTTTGTGGCTTCAGAAACGGAGCATTTGACTGGTGGAAACTATGATCTGCAAAAGACTGTCACCTATGACAAGGAGGATTTAGAAACCTTGTTTGACTACAATATTAAGCTCTTTAGGAGTGCTGCTGAAGTTATTCGAAGTGGGAATTTTGCGATCAATCCTTATACTGAGGATGGCAAGTCTGTTCAAGGGGATCAAATCAAGTCTATTACTCACTTCGAGGCCGACCGCCACATGGGACAGGCTCGTAAACTCTTGCGTTTACCCAAAAAGGGCAAGAAGGAAGCCTATTTGGAGTTGATGGCAAAAACTGAGGAAGAGAATCAGATGCAAGTTTCTGAAAATACTATCTCCTTTCCAGTCATTGATCATGCTGTGAGAGTAGACAAAAAAGACCAGGAGGATAACCATGTTGACTAAAGCTTTTTTAAGTCCAGCAGAGATTGAGGAACGTATTGCCCAAGAAGCAGCTTCTGACAAGGATCGCAAGTTAACACCAGAACAGATTGAAGCTATTTACAGTAATGGTACTAATATTTTGGTATCTGCCTCAGCTGGTTCAGGGAAAACCTTTGTCATGGTTGAGCGTATCCTTGATATGATTGGACGTGGCGTTGGTATTGATCAACTCTTTATCTCAACCTTTACGGTAAAAGCTGCAGGTGAGTTAAAGGAGCGTCTGGAAAAGCGGCTGACAAAGCATTTAGGACAGGCAGAGACGGATGAGGAGCGGGCATTTCTTTCAGACCAGATTGCCAAGATTGGGACGGCTGATATTGGAACCATGGACGCCTTTACCCAGAAATTGGTCAATCAGTATGGCTATCTCCTGGGTGTGTCACCTACTTTCCGTATCATGACAGACCTTGCTGAGCAGACGCTTATGAAAAATGAGGTTTATGCTGATCTCTTCAATGATTACATGCAAGGAAAGGATGCCCAACTTTTTCAAAAATTGGTCCGTAATTTCACTGGACATAGCAAAACTAGCAAGGCTTTTCGTGATTTAGTTTACGATATTTACAGCTTTTCTCAGGCTACTGCAGATCCTGAAAAATGGCTACGTCAAAATCTCTTGAAAGGACAGATCGAGGCTAAGCCAGAACAGGCTAAAAATGAGCTTTTAGACGGTCTTAAAGATGGCTTGTTGGCTGATTTCCTAGCTTTCTTAAGAGACCATTTAGGTATAGCTCAGCGTGAATTTGCCAAGGCCAAGTATCTGAATAATGTGTCAGATGCCATTATCCTTCTTGAGGGCTCCTTGATTAATGACCAAACTGATATGGAGGACCTCCTCAAACAACTATTGACTCTGTCAGGAGGTACTGGTTTGACCAATATGACCCGTCCTAAAGACGAGGAACTCAAGGCCTACAAGGAAGCATACAACAAGACCAAAAATGAGTTTGTGGCTCAGTTGCGAGAGGTCGATACTCAGCTCACCATTCTGGAGGTTTTGACCAAGCATAATGATGATATCCTACCTATGTTGGAGCTACTTCAGTCCTTTGTACTTGATTTTTCGGATCAGTATTTACAGGCAAAGATTCAGGAAAATACCTTTGAATTCTCGGATATTGCCCACTTTGCTATCCGTATTTTGGAAGAAAATCCAGAGGTAGCAGTCAGCTACCGTGACCGTTACCATGAAGTTATGGTGGATGAGTATCAGGACAATAGCCATACTCAAGAACGAATGTTGGAACTTCTATCTAACGGCCATAACCGATTCATGGTGGGAGATATCAAGCAGTCCATTTATCGTTTCCGTCAGGCAGACCCTCAGATTTTTAATGGTAAGTTTCAGCTTTTCCTTGAAAATCCTGATGCAGGTAAGCTGATTCTCCTTAAGGAGAACTTTCGTAGTCAATCTGAAGTCCTTGATGCGACAAATGGTGTTTTTAGCCACCTCATGGATCAGGAAATCGGGGACATCCTATATGACAAGACTCATATGTTGGTAGCAGGTAGTCAGAAGCAAAAAGAGCCCCATCCTGAAAATGAAACTGAGGTTCTGATTTATAATAGTGATGAATCTAGTACGAGTGAGGATGAAGAAGGTCCTGATCAAGCTATCAGCAGCGGTGAGATTTCCTTGGTTATCAAAGAAATTATCAAACTTCATGAGCAGGGTGTACGTTTTGAGGACATCACCCTCCTAGCACCGAACCGTAACACCTATCTGGACTTGATGGTAAGTTTCGAGGAACACGGGATTCCCTTGGTTCCTGACGAGTATAAGTCAAGCTACCTAGAGTCACTAGAAGTTATGATTATGTTGGACACCCTTCGTGCTATCAATAATCCTCTTAACGATTATGCTCTCGTTGCTCTCCTTCGTTCACCTATGTTTAACTTCAACGAGGATGACCTGACTCGTATCGCAGTTCAGGCTGACAAAGGCCAATTCTATGATAAGCTTCTTGCAGCTCATACCAAATCAGGCCTTCATCCGGAAGTTGTGATGCAAGGACTTGATGCCAAGTTGACTCTCTTCACAGAGACTCTGGCAGATTGGCGTGACTACAGTAAGTGTCATTTGATTTATGACCTCATTTGGAAGATTTACAACGACCGTTTCTATTATGATTACGTCGGAGGTCTTCCACGAGCTGAGCAACGCCAGGCCAATCTTTATGCCCTTGCCTTGCGTGCTAATGCTTATGAAAAGACAGGATTTAAGGGGCTTTCTCGTTTTATTGGCATGATTGATAAGATTATTGCTAGCGGTAACGACCTAGAGGAAGTGACAGATTTGGTTCCCAAAAATGCCGTTAGCCTCATGACCATTCACAAGTCCAAGGGGCTAGAGTTCAAGTATGTCTTTGTCCTGCAGATGAATCGCAAGTTCATTGGTCACAGCAAGGATGGCCTAAGTGGTAAGTATATTATCAACCGTGAAAAAGGACTTGGCATTAAGTACCTAGCTGACCTTAAAGACCAGATAAACACCAATTTGCCCAAGTTAAATGTTGTTCTAGAGACCTTAACCTTCCAGGAAAATCGTAGGGAAGAGCGCAGGGCAAGTATCTCAGAAGAGATGCGTCTGCTCTATGTTGCAATGACTCGTGCAGAGAAAAAACTCTACCTAGTTGGTAAGGGTAGTAAGGAAAAATTAACCCAGCAATTTGGCACGGATGTCGAAAGTAATCGCCTACCAGTAGCTCTACGTGACCAAATCGCTACTTATCAGGATTGGGTTATGGCTTTGGATACCGCCTTTATGAGAAAGGACCTCAAGTTTACTGTTCGCTTTGTTGAGGCTGAGGAGTTGACGCCAGAGGCTATTGGTCAGGTTGAAGTTCAAGCAGCAGTGGATGCTGATGATCTATCTAACAATCGTCAGACGGAAGATATTAAGCGTGCTCTAACTGTCTTAGAAAGTGTTGAAAAACTCAACCAGCTTTATGCACCAGCGATTGACCTGCCATCTGTGCGTACGCCGAGCCAGCTCAAAGCCTTCTACGAACCTGTTATGGATACCGAAGGGGTGGATATTATGGACAAGAAAGAGGAAGTGCAACTTCTTGAGACTACCACTACCTTTGAGCTTCCAGACTTTGGGCAAAAAACTAAGGTCACTGGAGCTGCAGTTGGTTCAGCCACCCATGAACTCATGCAACGCTTGATTCTTTCTGACAAGGTGACCCTCCAAGATTTGACACAGGCGTTGAGTCGGGTATCGGCAGATGATCAAGTTAAGGCGCGTGTGCAGTTAGAAAAGCTACTAGGCTTCTTTGACACCGAACTTGGGAAGCTCATTCTAGCTAACCGTGGTAAGTTGCGTCGTGAAGCACCATTTGCTATGTTGGCAGAAGATCCCGCTAGTAAAGAAGACTTTGTCGTCCGTGGTATCATCGATGGCTACCTTCTTCTTGAAGACCGTATTGTCCTCTTTGACTATAAGACGGACCGCTTCACTCATCCTAGTGAACTTAAGGAACGTTACAAAGGGCAAATGAGCCTCTATGCTAAAGCACTCAGCCAAGCCTATCAAATAGATAAGATTGATAAATACCTTATTCTCCTAGGTGGAAAAGACTTGGAAGTCGTAGAAGTATAAGTTATCGCAGAACCATTCTTTCATAGTAGGAGAGTGTTTTTTGTATCCCAAACCCCTCAAAAAAGACTGGTGTGAATACACCGGTCTTTTTTGATAGATTTCCATTACTATTGTAAGTTCGTTAAAATATTAGAGGATGGAAATAGTTATGAAAAAAAGTATCTTGTAGGTTGCTTAGGCCTACAAGGGCTATTATAACAAACCAACTTTAGTCTAAATAAGGTGAGAAAGAATTAAAATTATAAATACATAGATTATAAGGTTTCAATTGTCTAAACCTGTAATAATCAGTAGAGTAATTCTCTTCAAAATGACTTTTTACCCCAATTTCCCAACAGATAAAATACCGCCAAGAGTTAAGTACTAACGGTATTTCGTTATTTCGATAGTAATTTCAGCCAAGAAAAGGCAAGATCCAATTAACCCAGGCCCAGGAAATAGGCATAACCAGAATCATGGCTGGAATCATATCTGCTGTTGGGAATTGACGCAGTTTCATAATACGAAAACCGGTCGCAATCATGAGGAAGCCCCCGCAAGCCTTAAAGTCTCCAATCATGGCTTTTGTTGTTAGAGGGAGAATGAAACCAGCACTCACAAAGAGGAGGAAGAAAACGATAAATTGTGGAATGGCAATCATGGAGACGATGTAGCCTAGGCTACAAGAGAAAATCATGGCTGTAAAGAAATCTAGGATAGATTTAGAAATTAAAATAGAAGCATCGCCTTTCATCCCAGACTCAAGACTCCCGTAAATTCCTGTCCCACTCGCACAAAAAAGGACGATAACTGTCAAGAGTTGCGCATAAAATTCATCGTGAGCTAACCCTGTTTGCTTGCTTGGTGTAATCTTGGACAAGCCTTTTTCCATAAGCCCAGCTCCCTTGTTGATGAGGTTTCCAAACTTTAGGGCCAGCCCAATGATGGTACCGATAACTACCGCAAAGATAACCGCAGGCATATTAACCATATTCATAATAGCGCTAATCCCCATTACCATAGAGGCTAGACCAAAGATAAGGTTAAGATTTTCCTTGAAATCGTCTCTGAGATAGTCCCCGAAGAGCCCTCCAGCGATTCCTCCTAAGATAATAGATAGCGAGTTGATGATAATTCCAGTTGGCATCAGTGATTTTCCTCCTAATTATTCTAAATACTATAAGTTTAGCATTATCAAAGACCGAATGCAAAATTGTCTCGTTTTTACAAACGTTTTATTGAAATTGTACCTTTGAAATGATACAATAAATGAGAAGGTAAGGAAATAGCCTTATCTAAATCTATTGCCAGTGTTCTTAGAGTATTGTTCATAAAAAACAAGGTAATAACTCTAAATTACAATCTAATATAAAGTGTAAAATGAGGCTATTGTTAAATAGATTCTCAAGAAAGGATAAAAGATGATTCGTTTTGAACACGTAACGAAACGTTATGAAGATAAGGATGCTCTCTCAGATCTTAACCTCGAGATTCGAGATGGGGAGATTTTTGGTCTGATTGGTCACAATGGGGCTGGTAAGACCACGACTATTTCCATTTTGACGTCTATCATTGAAGCTAGCTACGGTGAAGTTTACGTCGATGATATGGCCCTCAGCCAACATCGTGATGCTATCAAGAAAAAAATCGCTTATGTGCCAGATTCACCAGACTTATTCTTAAATTTAACTGCTAATGACTATTGGTACTTTTTGACACGTATCTATGATTTGGAAGCTAGTCAGGTTGAGGAACGTTTGACTAATCTTATGGCTACCTTTGACTTGACGGAAAGTCGCTATAACCTCATTTCTTCCTTCTCTCACGGTATGCGTCAGAAGGTTGTCGTTATCGGTGCTCTACTGGTTAATCCGCAGATTTGGGTTTTGGATGAGCCTTTGACTGGTCTGGATCCACAGGCATCTTATGATTTGAAAGAAGCCATGCGTAACCATGCTAAGGAGGGTAATAGTGTGCTCTTTTCAACCCACGTTCTAAGTGTAGCTGAGCAGCTCTGTGATCGTATTGCTATTTTGAAGAAAGGAAAACTCATCTTCCAAGGGTCTCTAGCTGAGCTTAAGTCTCAGTACCCTGACAAGGATTTGGAAACCATTTATCTGGAAATGGCTGGACGTAAGATCGAGGAGGTGTAGTCATGAACTGGAACCATGTTTGGGAGCTTTTTAAAATTAATCTCCTCTATGCAAATCCTCAAGCGGTAACTAACCTACAGAAACGTCAGGAGAAAAAGAAAAAGGTTAATTTCTCCATCGTTAATGCCATGCTTAGACAACAACTCTTGATTTTAATTATTTTTACGGTTGTATATAGCTATCTTTTTGTAGGTGTCGATTATAAGGCCAATCCTGGAGTCTTAACCCTATATCTCTTGACATTCTCAGTCATGGGGCTTCTTCAGACCTTTACGGCTCTTTATAGTACCTTTTACGATAGTAAGGATAGCAAGGCTTATCTGCCTCTTCCCTTAAAGCCATCAGAAGTCTTTTTGGCCAAGACCTTGTCAGGTTCTATGGTTGGGATGACCTTCATGGTGCCTATCCTTAGTCTTCTCATTCTAGCTTACTGGCAATTTATTGGCCCACTGGGGATAGTCGTGGGGCTGCTATCCTTTATCGTTTCTCTCTTTATCAATCTCGTTTTTTCAGTGATTCTGTCTAATAGTATTGGAACGCTGATTGTTCGCAGTTCTCGTCAAAAGCTCTATTCGACTATTTTGATGACCCTGTCAACCCTATTGATTATGTTCCCTATCATGATGGTTGGTTTTCTTAATGGTTATATTAAGGGTGCTGGACATATTGATTTTCCTTTGTTGCCTTATCTAAGAGGTTACTATGATGTGGTAGCTGCTCCTCTATCTCCGGAGGCCTTACTAAATTTTTATCTTCCTCTTATCTTAGTGCTTATCTTGGGCTTTTGGTTTTATAAAGTCAGAATGCCTCGTTATTTCCACGAAGCCATTTATAACAAAAAGGCTAGAAAGACTCAGGTAAAAGTTGTTACTCGAAGTCAAAGACAGGTCTTGGTTCGCCATCATTTATCTACTTTGGGAAACTCAACCCTCATTATCAATACCTATGTGGTACCAGTATTATATATGATCATGCTGGGTGGAGGTGCGTTCTTTTTGAAAGATTTAGGTCCAGACTATTTCGGGCTCATGCTTTTAGTCGGAATTGCCTTTGGTTTCTTTTCAGCGCAACCAACAAGTTTTCTTGGGGTGGCAACTTCCTTAGAGGGAACAAACTTTGACTTTATCCGTAGCCTGCCAATCAATACGGGCGACTATCTTCGTCAAAAGTTTTGGATTTTCTATGGCTTGCAAGTCGGTGTATCCCTCTTACTAGGAGGACTTGGTTTAATATTCCTTGCACATCTCCATCCTATTTTGGTGGCAAGTTTCGCTCTTGGTTTTCTCGTAACAACCTATCTTGTAGGTGGCTATTTCTTTGAACGTGACCTTAAATTGTTAGAAGTGAATTGGCAAGAAGTCACCCAGCTCTTCAATCGGGGCGGCGGACAGTGGCTTTATATGGGGATTTTTATCCTTACCATTTTTATTGCAGCTTTGCTGGGTGGTCTTGTCTTCTTTGCAAGTAAGTTCTGGATTGCCCTAGTTGTTAATGTTATAGCAACTGGACTTCTAGTTTTAATTGCTCTAATCATTTATCTTTTTGTTGATCGTAGACGTTGGAAACGCATTAGAACTATGTTTTTTACCTAGGTCAAATTGTTTAAAGAGTCTCTCTGATTGGAGGGATTCTTTTTTGATGGATAATACTGGATACTGTCAATAATTATGTGTAAACCTATGCATTATATATGTTAAAATACAAGAATTTAGTATATAATCATAAACATGAAACGAAATTTTGACTCAGTAAAACGCCTAGTTATCAAAATCGGGACCAGCTCCTTGGTTTTGCCATCAGGGAAAATTAATCTTGAAAAAATCGATCAGCTAGCTTTTGTGATTTCTAGCTTACACAATAAAGGGATTGAGGTTGTCCTCGTATCCTCTGGTGCTATGGGATTTGGTCTTAATGTTCTAGATCTTGAGAAGCGTCCAGCAGAGGTAGGTAAGCAACAGGCTGTCTCAAGTGTAGGGCAGGTGGCCATGATGAGCCTTTATTCTCAAGTCTTTTCACATTACCAAACCAAGGTATCTCAGCTTCTTTTGACCCGTGATGTGGTCGAGTACCCCGAGAGTTTGGCCAATGCCATCAATGCCTTCGAAAGCCTCTTTGAGCTTGGAGTAGTTCCAATTGTTAATGAAAATGATGCTGTCAGTGTAGATGAAATGGATCATGCAACTAAGTTTGGGGACAATGACCGCTTGTCAGCTATCGTAGCTAAGGTTGTTGGTGCGGACTTACTTATCATGTTGTCAGATATTGATGGGCTCTTTGATAAGAACCCAAATGTCTATGAGGATGCAACCCTTCGTAGCTATGTACCAGAGATTACCGAGGAAATTCTAGCCTCAGCTGGTGGTGCTGGTAGTAAATTTGGTACGGGTGGTATGATGAGTAAAATTAAGTCAGCTCAGATGGTTTTTGAAAATCAAAGCCAAATGGTTTTAATGAATGGTGAAAATCCACGTGACATTCTTCGTGTCCTAGAAGGAGCCAAAATCGGTACACTTTTTAAACAGGAGGACTAATATGACATACGTTGATACATTGGGCCAGCAGGCCAAAGTGGCGAGTCGTCAGATTGCTAAATTGTCAACAGCAGCTAAAAACGACCTTTTAAATCAGGTAGCTAAAGCTCTAGTAGCTGAGAGTGACTATATTATCACTGAAAATGCTAAGGATATGGCCAATGCCAGCGAAAATGGCATTTCAAAGATTATGCAAGACCGCTTGCTCTTAACGGAAGACCGTATCGCAGGGATTGCTGAAGGTGTTCGTCAAGTCGCAGATCTCCAAGATCCCATCGGCCAAGTAGTTCGTGGTTATACAAATCTAGATGGTCTTAAAATTGTTCAAAAGCGTGTTCCCATGGGTGTTATCGCTATGATTTTTGAGAGCCGTCCTAATGTTTCAATCGATGCTTTTAGCCTTGCCTTTAAGACTAATAATGCCATTATTCTTCGTGGAGGACGTGATGCTATCAATTCCAATAAGGCTTTGGTTACGGTAGCTCGTAAAGCTTTGAAAAATGCAGGAATTACAGCAGATGCCGTTCAGTTTGTTGAAGATACCTCTCATGAGGTAGCCGAGGAACTCATGGTGGCGACCAAATATGTTGACTTGCTCATCCCTCGTGGCGGAGCCCGTCTCATCCAAACTGTGAAAGAAAAAGCCAAGGTTCCAGTCATCGAAACGGGTGTTGGTAACTGTCATATTTATGTGGATAAATATGCTAACTTAGATATGGCGACACAGATTGTCATCAATGCCAAGACCCAACGACCAAGTGTGTGTAATGCTGCAGAATCTCTCGTTGTTCATGCTGATATTGTAGAAGAATTCTTGCCTAACTTGGAAAAAGCTATTTCAAAAATTCAGTCTGTTGAGTTCCGCGCGGATGAAAGGGCTTTGAAACTTATGGAAAAAGCTGTACCCGCTTCACCAGAGGATTTTGCGACAGAGTTTCTTGACTACATTATGTCTGTTAAAGTAGTAGACAGCCTTGATGAGGCGATTAATTGGATTAATACTTACACGACATCACATTCAGAAGCTATCGTGACTCAGGACATCAGTCGTGCTGAGCAATTCCAAGACGATGTTGACGCTGCAGCTGTCTATGTCAATGCCTCGACTCGTTTCACAGACGGTTTCGTCTTTGGACTGGGTGCTGAAATCGGAATCTCAACCCAAAAAATGCACGCCCGTGGACCAATGGGACTTGAGGCCCTAACTTCAACCAAGTTCTATATTAATGGTCAAGGTCAAATTAGAGAATAACCCATCATGCTCCATGAGGGGCTTTTTTGGTCAGTTTGCTAGAGTAAGACGCTTCTGATATATTGGGGGCATCAAAAATGAGGAGCTTTGGTGATGTTTAAAGACCAATAAAAAGCTTCGTGTATACAAAGCTAAAAAATGAGGTGATTTCATACGTCAGGTTATACTTGGCGTTTTTTATTATATTTTAAATTCAGTAATAAAATTCTAGATTAGAAGAGTATTGTTTTCCTGAAAAAATGAAAATATATTAAAAATAATCTATTAAATTTTTCAAAAAATACCCAAAAAAGTCTTGACAAATTTTCGGAGGGATAATTAGTGGGAGTTTTAATGTTTAAAAGTCAAGAGGAGTTTAGGATGAATTCTAAGAAAATCATTTCATCAGTTTCTTTGGCGACAGCTGTCCTTGCGACAGGTATCATTAGTCAAGAAGCACATGCTGATAGTGTTGATAATACTACTACGACAACAGCCAGTCAGGCACAGCCCCAGTTAGTTACCGCAGAACAATTTGCATCCGCAAAAGCAACATTTGAAAATAATCAAGAAGCTCAAGCACAAGCTCAGTCAGCGGCTGATAGTAAAAAGCAGACCTTTGGAGTCTGCTTTTTGGATACCTAAATTTTATCGAAAATAGTAATATTATTTTGATAATAATTTTTGTATTCAATTATAATTGCTAGTCTATTTTATGGTGTTAATTGTGTCAATTTCATCCCAATTTTATGGCTTTTAGTCTATTTTCATGAAAGTTTCATTTTTTTAAATATTGATATAAAGGGATTTGTAAGTATTGAGTATTTGTAGTTTTCAATAGAGAAATTCTCTAAAAAATATTGGATGGGCTATGTCGATTTCACGGGACGTTCAAGCTGCTCAGATTATTGGTTTGCCTATTTGGTCAATGTTCTGATTACATGGTGCCCATATATAGTGGTAGCAGTTGTTGGAATAATTTCTTCTTCAATTGGTTCAAGTGCTCTGGCAATCATTTCACTCATCCTTGGACTTATCATGTGGGTCTATACAATTGGTGAGTTCTTACCAGGTCTTGCTGTAATAGTTGGTAGTTTGCATGATACTGGATATACATGGCCTTATATTTTTACTATTTTTATTCCGTTTGTAGGTTGGATTATTTTACTTGTTTTGTTATGTAAGCCAACTAAAGTTGAGTCCCCATTTAACAACTCTTAGCGGTCAATCTCGTATGGAATATTGTTCTCGGTATTATGATATTTACTTCGAAACCAGGTACGAAATACCATCAAGATGCTTTAGGAAATGAATTGCTCGATTAATGGATTTTGAATAATGTGTAGGTAATCAAACCAATTTTTGAATTCTTTTAAAGTCGGTTTCTCTAATCCCCTAATCTTTATGTCAATATTGCACATTTTAATACCTCTGATATAATTTTATCTAAGACTAATTGATACTAAAATTATATTTAAGAAATGTGAATACTCTATGAAACTACTTCGTCATTTAAAAGTAAAACGTTACCTTATTTTGGCTTTTACCCTACCGGCTATCCTTTTGGCTTTGGCAATCGTATTTTTGCAACCCACGCACAATCGTGCTAAGGTACAAGTCAAGGTAGCTACTAAGTAGTCATCATCAAGCAAAACCAAGTTTTCGTCCAAGTCATCTAGCTCTAGTTCATCGTCATCTTCAACAAGCTCAAGTGAATCTTCGTCCTCAAGCTCCTCGGTATAACTATGAGCCACCAACAACTGATACCGACTCAAATAGTGATACCCCAAGCTATACAGACCCTGCCTACGGCTCAGATATTAGCTCTACTGCAACCGAATAGAGAGAAAGATTATCATGAAAAAGAAAATATTGTTATTAGTAACTGGCTTATCTAGCCTAGCCCTTTTGGTAGCCTGTTCAAATCAGTCTAATCATTTATCACAAACAAATTCTGCCTCATCAGTAGAGCAGTCCCAATCAGACGGGAGCGAAAGCGAAAACTCAAGTTCAAGTGAAGAGAAGAAAGTAGATACCTCTGCTTATGAAGACATTATCAGCAAGTATCAAACAGCTGTAGCTGACAATCAAACTGACGCTTCAATTAATCCTTTGGTGGTGACCTATGCTCGTTCTCAAACGAATCCGGCGTCCACTGTCTATGCTTATTATGATATGGATGGTAATGGGTTGACGAGTTGGTGTTTGCTTTTAAACCTGGAAATGTCTTTAAAGACTATATGATTACGGATATCTACGCTATTTCTAAGGATGATGGTCAGGTGATTCGTCTGACTGATGGTTTGCAATTGGGAATGTTAGGTGAGCGTATGACCTTGGCTTACCTCAAGGATAAGACGTTTAGCTACTATGGTAGTGTCGGTGTCACGGCAGGCGGTGGTTCAGGTTACCACTTTAATAATGACGGTCCCTCCTCTTGTCAAAAACGACAGTGATTCAGGTGCTGAAAAAGCAGATCTTTCTAGTTGGGATTGGGAGGATTTGAGTAGTGATGAAAGTAATAGTAGTTCTAAAACATCATTGGAAGATAAAACAAGCTCAAGCTCACTTAAGGCTGATGAACTGAAAAATGGTAACTATAAGTCAGCTGTAGGCACATGGAAGTCCTCAAATGGAATGACCATCAAAATTACTTCGGATGGACAATTGGAACTTTGGGGGAATGCTTATCCAATTGATAAGGTTTCACAAAGTCAATATGTGTCTGGGATATATAGTTTAACTTATATTGATTCCATTCCGACAGGTAACACACCCCAATTGAGCTTTGTCCTAAAGGGGTTAGCGATGGAAGTGATGCTGGAGATAACAGTAAGGACCGAATTTTAGCGACTAATGGGATGCCTTCAGAGAAAAGTTATTATTACAGAGTAGACTAATTTTTGAGTACTAATATATCAATCATAAAGCCAGGCCTAGGGTCTAGCTTTTTTGACTTCCTAACAACTTTCAAGTCGAGACAATTTCTCTGTTCTTATGCTATAATAAAAATTATGACTAATGAATTTCACCATGTAACTGTTCTTTTGCACGAAACTGTTGATATGCTTGATATCAAGCCTGATGGCATCTATGTAGATGCGACTTTGGGTGGCGCAGGACATTCGTCTTATCTT
Organism: Streptococcus thermophilus; assembly: GCF_010120595.1. Classification (NCBI taxonomy): domain Bacteria; kingdom Bacillati; phylum Bacillota; class Bacilli; order Lactobacillales; family Streptococcaceae; genus Streptococcus; species Streptococcus thermophilus. Next base: position 34,870 of record NZ_CP038020.1, on the reverse strand, counting down.
TTGTCACAATTGTCTGAAAAGGGACATTTGTATTGCTTTGATCAAGACCAGAAGGCTATTGATAATGCTCAAGTGCGTCTCAAGGACTATATTGATAAGGGCATGGTGACCTTCATTAAAGATAATTTCCGTAATCTCAAGTCCAACCTTGAAGCTTTGGGTGTGTCTGAAATCGATGGTATTCTCTATGACTTAGGCGTGTCTAGCCCGCAGTTGGATGAGCGTGAGCGTGGTTTCTCCTACAAACAGGATGCCAAGCTGGATATGCGCATGAATGAGGAGGCAAGTCTGACCGCATATGATGTGGTCAATACCTATCCTTACAATGATTTAGTACGTATTTTCTTCAAATACGGTGAGGACAAGTTCTCTAAACAAATTGCACGTAAGATTGAGCAAGTACGTCAGGTAAAACCTATCGAGACGACGACGGAACTGGCAGAAATTATTAAATCAGCTAAGCCTGCTAAGGAATTAAAGAAGAAGGGCCATCCAGCCAAACAAATTTTCCAAGCCATCCGAATCGAGGTCAACGATGAGCTTGGTGCTGCGGATGAGTCTATTCAGGAGGCTTTGGATCTCCTAGCTGTGGATGGTCGTATTTCGGTGATTACCTTCCATTCTTTGGAGGACCGGTTGACTAAGCAGCTTTTTAAGGAAGCTAGCACGGTAGATGTGCCTAAAGGCTTGCCCTTTATTCCCGAAGACTTACAACCTAAGGTAGCTCTGGTTAATCGCAAGCCTATCCTACCTAGTCAGGAAGAATTAGAAGCCAATAACCGCTCGCACTCTGCTAAGTTGCGTGTGGCTAAAAAAATCAGGAAGTAACTATGGAAAATAAGGAACGTCAGATTGTTAATAGGGCTATTAGAAACCATATTCGTTTTATGACACGTATGGAAAAGGCCTTCTATTCGGCAATTGTTTTGACAGCTATTGTAATGAGTATCTCAGTCGTCTATTTGCAAGGACGTAATCAAGCCATCAAGAATCAAATCACAGACCTTAATCGCAAGATTAGTGACGAAAAGACAGAGCTTAACAATGCTAAGCAGGCAGTAAATGAGTTAACTAACTCTGATCGTATCAAAGAGATTGCCACTAAGGCAGGCCTGTCTATTAATAACGATAGTATTAAGAGTGTGAAATAGCAAATGAACAGACTTAAAAAACTTAAACATTTATTTCTAAACTATGTCGTAAGGGATAGGAGAAAGCCAGCTCAAAACCGACAGCATGTTGGTCAGAACCTGATGGTTCTCAGTATTTTTATCTTTTTTGTTTTTATTATCAACTTTGTGGTAATTATTGGAACCGATAGTAAGTTTGGTGTTGATTTGTCAACACAGGCTGCTAAGTCTTATAAAACGAAAACCACAGTGGCGGCCAAGCGTGGGACGATTTATGACCGAAATGGGAATGTTTTGGCTGAGGATTCAACCAGTTATTCCATTTATGCTATTGTATCAACCAGCTATGTGTCACCAACTCGGGAAAAACTCTATGTACAAGAGAGTCAGTTTGATAAGGTTGCCGATATTTTGAAAGACAAGCTAGGAATTAAAAAGAGTTATACTTTGGCTCAATTGCGTACCAAGGGTGCCTATCAAGTATCCTTTGGACTAAAAGGAAAAGGAATCACCTACTCTGTCAAAGAGGACCTTGAAAAGACTTTTAAGGATGCAGGTATTAAGGGGATGGCATTTGAGGCAACAACATCACGTATGTACCCTAATGGCATCTTTGCATCAGAGTTTCTTGGTCGTGCTGAACCTATTGAAAATAAAAAAGATGGTTCTTATTCTTTGATTGGTCAAACGGGTTTGGAGCGTTCGCTTAATAGCTTGTTGACTGGGACAGATGGGGAAGCTATCTATGAGAAGGATAAAGACGGTAATACGCTTCTGGGTACGGAAACGATTACCAAAGAAGCAATCGATGGTAAGAATATCTATACGACTTTGTCGGCCCCCCTTCAGACCTTCCTTGAAACGCAAATGGATACCTTTATGGAGCAGACCAAAGGCGTAAATGCTTCAGCAACAGTTGTCAATGCGAAAACAGGTGAAATCCTTGCAACGACACAACGTCCAACCTATAACTCGGATACGCTAGAAGGACAGGCTAAAAAGGGTTACGACTGGGTCAACCGCCTTTATGAAGCTCAGTATGAGCCAGGGTCAACCATGAAAGTGATGCTCTTGTCAGCAGCTATCAATAATGGAAGTTTCAACCCGAATGCAACCTACAGTAACGCTAATGGTATTAAGGTTGGTGATGTTGAAATCAATGACTGGTCAATCAATGAAGGTATCTCAACAGGTCGAACGATGTCATTTGCACAAGGTTTTTCATATTCAAGTAACGTTGGTATGACCATGCTGGAACAAGCCATGGGAGACAAAGTCTGGTCTAACTACCTATCGCTATACAAATTTGGAATTCCAACCCGCTTTGGGATGGTTGGCGAGTCTTCAGGGATTGTCTCTCGAAACTCAGTTAATATTGCCCAATCATCTTTTGGACAAGGGATTTCAGTAACTCAAGTCCAAATGCTTCGAGCCTTTACCGCAATCTCTAACAATGGTATTATGTTAGAGCCTCAATTTATAAAACAAGTTGCTGATACTAATAAAGGTACTGTTCGTACAGCCAAGAAAGAAGTTATTGGCAAACCTGTCTCTAAGCAGGCTGCTTCTGAAACCCGTAATTATATGATTTCTGTTGGTACAGATCCAGAGTTTGGTACCCTGTACAACAAGTCTGAAGGTTCACCAATCATTCAGGTTGGTAACAATGATGTTGCGGTTAAGTCAGGAACAGCCCAAGTGCCCGATGAAAAGACAGGAACCTATAAAGTTGGGACAAACGAGACTCTCAACTCAGTTGTAGCCATGGTTCCTTCTGAGGATCCAGAATACATCATGTATGTGACCGTTCAAGAGCCTAAGACCTGGAATAATAATTTCTTTGCGACTGTGGTGAACCCTGTTTTAGAAGAAGCCATGTCTATGGGTGCTACTTTGGATACTTCTGTTTCTGAGGGGAGTGGAAAGACTGAAGAGACTAGCTACCAAACTGGTGATATCATTGGTAAGACACCAGGAGAGACAGCTAATACTCTTCGCCAAAACCTAGTTCATCCGATTGTTCTGGGTGTTGGCAATAAGATTGAAAAGGTTTCTGTAGATGCAAAAGAAGATATTAAAGCTAATGAGCAGATCCTAATCATGACTAATGAGTTCACAGAACTTCCAGACATGTATGGTTGGACCAAGAAGAATGTTGAAACATTTGCCAAATGGAAAGGCATTAAAATTACTTATAAAGGTGGCAAGTCAGGGACTGTTACCAAACAAAGTGTTGCGGCAGGAGAAGCCCTGTCTAAAACCAAAAAGATTACCATTACTTTAGGAGACTAAGATGACTATGAGTCTGATAGCAGGCGTGGCCGCTTTTGTGTTGACGGTGCTCGCCATGCCCCATTTTATTACTTACTACAAAATCAAAAAAATCGGTGGCCAACAGATGCATGAAGATGTGAAGCAGCATCTGGCTAAGGCTGGTACACCAACTATGGGAGGGACAGTCTTTCTAGTGGTTGCCATCTTGATTAGTTTGATTTTCAACTTTCACGTCTTTACTGAGGGGCACCAAGCTTATGGTGCTACAGCAGGGATTCTCTTTGTAATATTGATTTATGGTATTATCGGCTTCCTTGATGATTTCCTTAAGATTTTCCATCAAATCAATGAGGGTCTTAAACCTTGGCAAAAGATGGCTTTGCAGATTGTTGCAGGTTTGCTTTTCTATTTCATCCATGTACTCCCTAGTGGGACAAATAGCCTAGCTATTGGAGGATTGACAATTCAGCTTGGTGTCTTCTATGTTCTCTTTGTCCTTTTCTGGATCGTTGGTTTCTCAAATGCGGTCAACTTGACAGATGGTATTGATGGTTTAGCTTCTGTCTCTGTGGTTATCAGCTTGATTGCCTATGGAATCATCGCTTTTGTCAAGGGTGAGTTAGCTATCTTGACTATCATTATCACTATGATTGGTGCCCTTCTTGGCTTCTTTGTCTTTAACCACAAGCCAGCCAAGGTCTTTATGGGGGATGTCGGTTCCTTGTCACTTGGTGCCATGCTTGCCGTTATTTCCATCGCTCTACGCGTGGAGTGGACACTACTCTTGATTGGTGTAGTCTATGTTTTAGAGACAGCTTCTGTTATGCTGCAGGTCAGCTACTTCAAATATACTAAGCGTAAGTATGGTGAAGGTCGTCGTATTTTCCGTATGACACCATTTCACCATCATCTCGAGTTGGGTGGTATCTCGGGTAAGGGTGAGAAATGGTCAGAATGGAAGGTTGATGCTTTCCTTTGGACTATTGGAGCTCTTGCAAGTTCCATTACCCTTTGGATGGTTCTTGGAAACGTTATGAAATAAATGAAAAAGAGCAGAAATGCTCTTTTTCTGTTATAATGATAAGGGTAGACTAGATAGAAAAGAAGTAAGAAAAAATGTCATTTAAAGATTTTAATTTTAAAGACTATATTCAAGAGGCTCTCGACGAGATTAAATTTAAGGAGCCAACACCTGTTCAGCAAAAATTGATTCCAGTAGTCCGTTCTGGCCGTGATTTAGTGGGTGAATCAAAGACTGGTTCAGGGAAGACACATACCTTCCTATTGCCAATTTTTGAGAAGCTTAATCCAGAGAGCAGGGATGTTCAAGTTGTTATCACAGCTCCATCGCGTGAATTGGCGACACAGATATATCAGTCGACAAAACAGATTGCCAAACACTCTGATACAGAAATTCGTGTTGTTAATTACGTCGGTGGTACGGATAAACAACGTCAGATCGAGAAACTTAAGGTAGCCCAACCGCATATCGTTATCGGGACACCAGGGCGTATTTATGACCTGTTTAAGTCTGGTGACTTGGCTATCCACAAGGCACATACTTTTGTCGTTGACGAGGCCGACATGACCATGGATATGGGATTCTTGGCTACTGTGGATAAGATTGCGGCAAGTTTTCCTAAGGAAGTTCAAATTTTGGTCTTCTCAGCAACCATTCCTCAAAAATTACAACCATTCTTGAAGAAATATTTGACCAATCCTGTCATGGAACAAATCAAGACTTCAACGGTGATTGCGGATACCATTGATAACTGGTTAGTATCTACCAAGGGGCGCAACAAGAATGGACAAATTCTTGAGATGCTTAAGGGGATGCAGCCATACTTGGCAATGATTTTCGTTAATACCAAGGAACGTGCGGATGATTTACACAGTTATTTGGTATCAAACGGTCTTAAAGTAGCGAAAATTCATGGCGGTATTCCACCACGTGAACGTAAGCGTATCATGAATCAAGTTAAGAAGCTTGAATTTGAGTATATTGTAGCGACTGACCTTGCAGCGCGTGGAATTGATATTGAAGGGGTTAGCCATGTTATCAATGACGCTATTCCTCAAGATTTGTCATTCTTTGTTCACCGTGTAGGACGTACTGGACGTAACGGCTTGTCAGGAACAGCAATCACCCTTTATCAACCAAGTGACGACTCAGATATTCGTGAGCTTGAAAAGATGGGGATCACCTTTGAACCTAAGGTCTTTAAAGATGGTGAGTTCCAAGATACCTATGACCGCGACCGTCGTGCCAACCGAGAAAAAGCCTATCAAAAACTTGACACGGAAATGATTGGTTTGGTTAAGAAGAAAAAGAAAAAAATCAAGCCTGGTTACAAGAAGAAAATTCAGTGGAAGGTTGACGAAAAACGCAAACGTGAACGTCGTGCAGCCAATCGTGCTAAGGGACGTGCTGAACGTAAAGCTAAGAAGCAAAGCCTCTAAGCTTGGCTTTTAGATAAAGGTAAATTTAGATTAAAAAATTTAAGAGGTTGAAACTATAAAGTTTCGGCCTCTTTACTTATTATTCATCTTTTGATCCGAAGATCTCACTCCCCAAGCCTTATGACTACAAAGATTTAGGTGTTTTTATCACAGTGGAAAGCCTTAGTTTTTAGAAGATTTTCTTTAAAAGTAAAAGAACTTGTAAGTCCTAAGCTGAATCAACTCTCAAAATTATAATTTCACTACTTTTTTGTTGGCTTCCCACCTATAATAAAATCATAGCTTTTAAGAAAAGCCTAAAACAAAATAGTTTAAAGAAGGTTGTTTTCATGACAACAAAAATCATTAACAATTTTAATTCACTTAATTCCGAAGACCTTTCTATTATTGAAGGTGAGGGTGTGATTGGTTGTGTAGCTGGGGCTGCTGGATCTCCTGTGCTTAGATTTTTGACTGGAACATCAGTTGGAACCCATACATTACCGATTGTTGGGACCATTTCAGGTGGGGTATTTGGGGCATGGTCAGGAGCCGGTGTTGGAATGGCTATATTTTGTGGAGTTTAGTTAGAAATTTGAAAGAACAAAATGATCCGTGCGTTTTTATTTATGTGTGTTTCATTCTAGCAAGTTGCTATCAGTTGTGTGTTCCTCATCATTGGTTCTTTACAATGATAGATGTTTTAGGAGTTACAGGTTTTGTAGTCCTTATCTATACTAAAAAACATCATTACTCATAAGCCTTTCAGTAATTAAAAAATTGGATAGCAAGGAGCATCGTCTCACATATAAAAACTTGGCTGAATGAATGTCAAGTTTTTTTGTGGTAAAAGTGCTAAAATAGAAGTCATGAAAGACAAGATTCGAATTCTCCATATCAATGATTTGCACTCTCATTTTGAACAGTATCCACAACTCAAGCGGGCTGTGGATGATTTGAGTCAGACGGACAGAGAGTTGATTAAGGTAGATCTTGGGGATAATGTGGATAAGTCTCATCCCTTGTCAGATGCGACAGCTGGGCGTTTTAATATAGCCTTGATGAATGAGCTGGGGATAGACTATGCGACTATTGGAAATAATGAGGGGATTGGTCTAGCTAAGGATGAGCTAGACTGTCTTTATGAGCAGGCTCAGTTTCAACCGATCATAGGAAATCTCAAGGATGAGGAGGGACAGCCTGAATGGGCCAAGCCCTATCTTGTTCACAAAACTAAAGCTGGTACAAAAATTGCTTTCTTGGCCTATACCTTTCCCTATTACCTTACCTATGCTCCCAACGGTTGGCAGGTGTTAGAGCCTATGGCTAGGTTGGAAGAGGATTTGGCCCGCTCTGAGGTAATGGATGCAGACCTAGTCATAGTACTTAGCCATCTAGGTGTGCATTATGATGAGCAGATTTCAGAGACTTATCCACAGGTCAACCTTGTTATCGGAAGCCACACCCATCACCTTTTTGAAGAGGGCAAATTGATTAATGAGACCTATTTGGCAGCTGCTGATAGATATGGCTATTTTCTTGGCTGTATTGACCTAACTGTGGAAAATGGGCAAATGATAGCGTGTCAGATCGAGGCTATCCCCACTAAGGACTATATCTTGGATTTGGACAAGGAGGACGAAGCCTTTATCAAGGCCATGCGTGAGGAAGGCCATCGTCGTTTGGCCCAGGAAAAAGTGGCTAATCTAGGTCGAAAATTAAATTTTAATGAGACCTGTCAATTGGTTTTACAAGCTGTTTGTCAGGAGACAGATAGCCAGTTAACGCTTTTGAATACAGGACTTATCATGAAAACGCTAGGTCCTCAAGTGACAATGGCAGACCTTCAAGAAGCCCTTCCCCATCAGATGCGGATGGCCCGTCTATTTGTGACAGGGCAAGAACTCAAGGAAATTTGTCGTGAAGTTTTTACTAAGTCTGAACTCCTTAAAAACCAAGCTATTAAAGGTATGGGCTTTAGAGGTAAGGTATTTGGTGAGCTAATTACAGGTAATTTTGCTTACAAAAACGGTAATTTGTTGTATAATAGTAGGGTTGTAGATTCCAATGAGAAGTTTAGTTTGGTCCTTGTGGATCAGTACTACTTTTCTTCTTACTTCCCTACAATCAAGGAAAAGGAAGTCACGCTTCTTTTTCCAGATTTGTTAAGGGAACTTGTGGCCAAGTATTTAAGAAATAATGGTGCTGATTGGGATTAGAGATAAGAACATTATCACTGTGCATCAGGATAGAAAATAAGAGAGCAGAAAGGATGGCGCATGCGTAAAGAAATCTTGCCAGAAATGTTTAATTATAATAAATATCCAGGGCCAGACTTTGTATATGTGGCCGACCTTCTGAAATCAGATGCCTATCAGTTTACGGTTCTTGAAAATCACAAGGATGCTTTAGACGCCACCCGCTTTGGGCAACGTTTTTCTGAAATCATGCTCAAGTATGACTATATTGTTGGTGATTGGTCTAATGACCAGCTTCGCCTTAAGGGATTTTACGAGGACGATCGTCCCAATACGCGTAAGACAGATCGTATTAGCCGATTGTCAGAGTATTTACGCGAATACTGTGCCTTTGGTTGTGCCTACTTTATTTTGAAAAATGAAGAGCCGCAATTAATCGTCTTTGAAGAGGAGACAGAGCCTCGTCGCAAGTGTCGTCGTTCTAATAATCGTCGTAATTCTTCTCAGGAATCTAGAGAGAAGGAGCATAATGCTTCTCAAAAGAATAAGGGACAAAAAGTTTCTGCTAAGCAAAAGCGGGATAAGTCCAAACGAGGAGACAGGGACCAAGAAGGGGCAAGCTTTGAGAAAGTCAAGCGTCGATCTAAGTTTAAATCTAGGTCCGAGGATGGTAGTCGTGAGCGAAAGCCTAACTTCAAGAAGAGTCAGAAGAAAGCTTCAAAAAATCAAACCCCCTCACTGAAAAAGCAAAGTAATGCCAAGTCAGATGGTCAGCATTTTACAATCAGAAAAAAAGGAAATTAAACTATGTCAGAAGTAACAACACAATCAAAACCAGAACGTCGTAAACGTCAGAAATTAGAGGATATGGAGGGCTACAAACCTTCTATTTACGGTCTTACTCGTGATGAGTTGATTGACTGGGCTATGGAACACGGTGAAAAGAAATTTCGTGCTACTCAAATTTGGGATTGGCTCTACAAGAAGCGTGTGCAGTCTTTCGAAGAAATGACCAACATTTCTAAGGACTTCATTGCTAAATTGAACGATAATTTCTGCATAAACCCATTAAAACAGCGTATCGTTCAAGAATCAAAAGATGGTACAGTTAAGTATCTTTTTGAATTGCCAGATGGTATGTTGATTGAGACTGTTTTGATGCGTCAACACTATGGTTTGTCTGTCTGTGTGACAACTCAGGTTGGATGTAACATCGGTTGTACTTTCTGTGCTAGTGGCTTGATTAAGAAACAACGTGACTTGACTGCTGGTGAGATTGTTGCTCAAATCATGTTGGTACAAAAGTACTTTGATGACCGTGGTGATGGTGAACGTGTCAGCCACGTGGTTGTTATGGGGATTGGTGAACCTTTCGATAACTATGACAATGTGCTTCGCTTCTTGCGTACCATTAACAATGATAATGGCCTTGCTATTGGAGCTCGTCATATTACAGTGTCAACATCTGGTTTGGCACCAAAAATTAAGGAATTTGCCAACGAAGGTGTTCAAGTTAACCTCGCCGTATCACTTCACGCGCCTAACAATGACCTTCGTTCAAGCATCATGCGTATTAACCGCTCATTTCCACTTGAAAAACTCTTTGAAGCTATTGAATATTACATCCAGACAACCAACCGTCGTGTAACTTTTGAGTATATCATGCTTAATGAGGTCAATGACCACCCTGAAAATGCTCAAGAGTTGGCTGATTTGACTAAGAAAATCCGTAAGTTGTCATACATCAACTTGATTCCTTACAACCCAGTATCAGAGCACGACCATTATAGCCGTTCAACTAAAGAACGTGTGGCTGCCTTTTACGATGTGCTCAAGAAAAATGGTGTCAACTGTGTCGTTCGTCAAGAACATGGTACAGATATTGATGCTGCTTGTGGACAATTGCGCTCAAACACTATGAAACGTGACCGTCAAAAGGCTGTGGCAGAAGCATCTGGTAAATCAGAAGGTAAGTAAGATGTTTCGGCTGACGACTTGGGTAGATAAGAATGGAGAACTAACACCAAAAGGAAGAAAGCTAAGTCAAGTTTTGGTTTGTTCTTATCTCCTTTGTTTAGTACTCCTTTGTTGGACACCCCAGTATGGGCTAGTTGAAGGTGTTGAAACCCCTGGTATTCAACATTTTGGTAGGGTAGTGGTGCTTTTGACACCGTTCAACAGTCTGACTAATTTTAATCAGCTGGATAGTCTTAAGGAGATTGTCTTTGTCCTTGGGCAAAATGTGACCAACATTTTCTTGCTGAGTCCGCTGATTTTAGGGCTCTTAGCCTTGTACCCAAGATTTAGGTCTTGGAAAAAGGTCCTTGTAGCGACGCTTGCCATGTCTTTGACGATTGAAATCGGGCAGGTGATTCTTGACCTTCTCATTGATGCTAATCGTGTCTTTGAGCTAGATGATTTATGGACCAACACTTTGGGTGGTTTGGTGGCACTAGGTGCCTACCGCCTCCTTGTGAAACTGATTCAAACGTATTTTAATGAGTAAAAAACCTAGGACACTTTGCGTCCCAGGTTTCACTTATTTTCTCTCATACAAATACAACACATCCAAAAGAGGGAAAAATGAATAAACACTTTTAGTGAAACAATGAAACACTTAATGTGACAGTAGTCACCGTATTGACACTAGGAGCAACAATGACAACGGTTAAAGCAGATACTTATCAAAAGTGGCCGTGATGCCGGTATTATGCGAGAAAGAGGGCAGGTTTGGAGCTATTCTGAGGTTAAGAGAGAGTCTCAATTAGCTAACTACAACACTGATGGTCGCTATCTCAGTGAGGCAACTAACTTCGAATTGTACAATTTTGTCAGAGAGTATAAGACATCTGATGAAATCAGACGTATTTGGAACCCTAAGAAGGACGAATCAGTTATCCACGATAAGGATAACTGATTCTATTGATGATGGGCACAAGGCCTATAATTTTGACTCCTTTGCTTATAAATTGCCAGAGTCTACTGATTTTGGAAAATTGACTTATATTGGTCACTTTCAGTTAGAAGATGGTACAATTTATCGCTATTGGAAATAACTTTCATTAGACTTATAATCATCCTTTTGTAGGGATAGGGGGAATAACTTGTTTTTTAAAGAATCAATCATTGCAAAACTTTGGTGGTTTTTCAAGTTAGAAAAACGCCGTTATATTGTCGGGATATTGGCACTGAGTTTGGTTTCGGTTCTCAATCTGATTCCTCCTATGGTTATGGGTCGGGTCATTGATGCTATCACATCGGGAAAATTGACCAATCAGATCTTGCTTTTGAATCTCATTTATTTGCTTTTGGCGGCTTTAGGAATGTACTATTTGCGCTATGTTTGGCGGATGTATATCTTGGCAACGTCTTATCGCTTGGGACAGATTATGCGTTCGCGGCTTTTTGAGCATTTTACCAAGATGTCGCCTTCTTTTTACCAAAAGTACCGAACTGGTGATCTCATGGCCCATGCCACCAATGATATCAACTCTCTAACCCGTTTGGCTGGTGGGGGTGTCATGTCAGCCGTGGATGCGTCTATCACAGCCTTGGTGACTTTAATCACCATGTTCTTCAGCATTTCCTGGCAGATGACCCTGGTGGCAGTCTTACCTCTACCTTTCATGGCTTTTGCGACTAGTCGTTTGGGACGTAAGACCCACAAAGCTTTTGGAGAATCCCAGGCAGCTTTTTCTGAACTTAATAATAAGGTACAAGAATCGGTGTCAGGTATCAAGGTAACCAAGTCTTTTGGCTATCAGGAGGCTGAGCTCCAGTCCTTCCAAGAGACCAATAAGATGACTTTTGAAAAGAATATGCATACTATGAAGTATGACAGCCTTTTTGATCCTTTGGTCTTGCTCTTTGTTGGCTCATCTTATGTTTTGACCCTCCTTGTCGGGGCTTTTATGATTCAGGCCGGTCAGATAACGGTCGGAAATTTGGTAACCTTTATTACCTATTTGGACATGCTGGTTTGGCCCCTAATGGCCATTGGCTTCCTCTTTAATATCACGCAGAGGGGAAATGTGTCCTACCAACGTATTGAGACTCTTTTAGAGCAGGAATCAGATGTTCAAGATCCTGCTTATCCTCTTCCAAGCATTGAAAATGGTCGTTTAGACTTTGCGATTGACCGCTTTGCTTTTGAGGATGAGGATACTTTGCGAGATATTCATTTCACCTTGGACAAGGGGCAAACCCTTGGTTTGGTTGGACCGACTGGCTCAGGAAAGACGGCTCTTGTCAAGTTGCTCTTGCGGGAGCACGATGTCAATCAAGGAGCCATCTATTTGAATGGACATGACATCCGAGACTATCGCCTATCAGACTTGCGTAGCTTGATTGGTTATGTTCCTCAAGACCAGTTTCTCTTTGCCAGTTCTATTTTAGACAATATCCGCTTTGGTAATCCAGATTTCTCCATTGATAAGGTGGAAGAAGCGACTAAGTTAGCTCAAGTTTATGATGATATCAAGGATATGCCTGAAGGCTTTGAAACAATCATTGGTGAAAAGGGTGTCAGCCTATCAGGTGGTCAAAAACAACGTCTGGCTATGAGCCGGGCCATGATTTTGAATCCAGAAATTTTGATTTTGGATGACTCCTTATCTGCGGTTGATGCTAAGACAGAACATGCCATTATTGATAATCTTAAGCATACTCGAAAGGACAAAACAACTATTATTACCGCCCACCGTCTCAGTGCGGTGGTGCACGCTGACCTCATCCTGGTCATGCAAGATGGTCGTATCATTGAACGTGGGCGTCATGACGACTTACTAGCTCAAGGTGGTTGGTATGCCAAGACCTACGAGTCTCAACAGTTAGAAATGGAAGGAGGAGAAGCTCATGCCTAATCAAAACCAATGGTCTGTGTTTAAGCGTCTCTTGACCTATCTCAAGCCTTACAAGTTCTTGACCTTTCTAGCTTTGACCTTCCTCTTGTCCACAACGGTTATCAAGAGTATCATTCCATTGGTGGCCTCTTATTTTATTGATCACTATCTTCATGATATGAATCAGGCGGCAAGTATGATTCTGATTGGCTACTATGGTCTCTACCTCTTGCAGACACTAGTCCAGTATCTGGGAAATCTCTTCTTTGCGCGTGTGTCCTATAGCATTGTCAGAGATATTCGTCGAGATGCCTTTGCCAATATGGAAAAACTGGGTATGTCTTACTTTGACAAGACCCCAGCAGGTTCCATCGTTTCCCGCTTGACCAATGATACTGAGACCATTAGCGAGATGTTCTCAGGAACTCTGTCTAGTTTTATTTCGGCTATCTTTATCTTTGTTACCACCCTTTACACCATGATGATCTTGGACATTCGTCTGACCGGGCTTATTGTCCTCTTTCTTCCTCTGATTGTCCTTTTGGTTAACCTTTATCGCAAAAAATCAGTGGTCATCATTGAAAAGACCAGAGCCTTGCTTTCAGATATAAATGCCAAACTGTCAGAGAGTATCGAAGGGATTCACATCATTCAGGCCTTTAACCAGGAGAAGCGTCTTAAAAAAGAGTTTGATGCCATTAATGAGGAACACCTGATTTATGCCAGCCGTTCTATATCACTGGATTCTCTCTTTCTACGCCCAGCCATGAGTCTACTGAAGCTCCTGGCTTATGCTGTTCTCATGGCCTATTTTGGCTACCGAGGTATCTATCTGGGTATCACAGCAGGTACCATGTATGCCTTTATCCAGTATATTAATCGCCTCTTTAATCCCTTGATTGAAGTGACACAAAACTTCTCGACTCTACAAACCTCTATGGTCTCAGCAGGTCGGGTCTTTGCCTTGATTGACGAACGTACCTATGAGCCTGAACAGAGAGACACAGCTGCCAAGGTTACTGAGGGGAATGTTCGCTTTGAGAATGTCTCCTTCTCCTATGATGGCAAGCACCAGATTTTGAATAATATTTCCTTCTCTGTCAATAAAGGTGAAACCATCGCCTTTGTGGGATCTACAGGCTCTGGAAAATCCTCTATTATCAACGTGCTCATGCGATTCTATGAGTTCCAATCAGGACGAGTTCTCCTAGACGGTGTGGATATTCGTGATTATAGTCAGGCAGAGCTGCGCAAGAATATTGGTCTTGTCCTTCAGGACCCCTTCCTCTATCATGGCACAATCAAATCCAATATTGCCATGTATCAAGATTTAACTGATGAAGAGATTAAAGCTGCTGCTGAGTTTGTCGATGCCAATCACTTTATTGATAAACTTCCTGAAGGCTATGATTCCCCAGTTTCCGAACGTGGTTCAAGTTTCTCAACCGGTCAACGCCAGCTTCTAGCCTTTGCTAGAACCGTTGCTAGCCAGCCTAAAATCTTGATTTTGGATGAAGCGACAGCCAATATTGATTCGGAGACAGAGGCTATTGTTCAAAACTCTCTTGCAAAAATTCGTCAAGGCCGTACAACCATTGCCATTGCCCACCGCCTATCAACAATCCAAGATGCTAACTGCATCTATGTCTTAGACAAGGGCCGCATCATTGAACACGGTAGCCACGAAGAGCTCCTAGCCCTCGGCGGCACCTATCACAAGATGTACAGCCTACAAGCAGGCACCATGGAAGGAGAGTAAGCTAATCTAGACCATAGCTTCTATATTCGAAAAGATTTCTTAAAAATCAAAATCGAGTAGTGACATTTATGTCACTACTTTTTTGTTGGCTACCACCCTATAATAAAATCATAGCTTGAGAGAAAAAGCTAAAAATAATTTAGGAGGTTGTTAGAATGACAAGGCAAACAAATAATACATTTGAAACACTCGATCTCGAGGTACTTGCAAACGTTGAGGTAGTGTAAAATAAGTTGTGTAAACACAAAAAGGAATAAATCCGTTATAGTAGAGTTGCAAAACATTACTAGAAAGAGATTTATTCCTATGACTCAGTTTACCACAGAACTACTTAACTTCGGCTCTATAATTTCTGTAGTGGGAAAAACCACTGTAGAGATTATAGAGCTTTTTGAGATGGTGCCACCTCAAGGTTGAGTAAATCAAAAGATAGAAGGCACAATTACTCAAGGTGGAAATAAGGTGGGCATTAAGGAAGGGAACCCCTCTAGTGACGCTAAAAATAGCATTGACAGTGATAACAAATACACTTACAAAGCTAAGGAAAATTAAACCGATAATTGAGTAATCGAATCTCAAGAGGCTGATTTAGCCTTTTTTGATAGGATTTTTTGAGATATGGATTGACGTTTTTCATAATGTTATCCCTTTTCGGAATAAAAATAATCAAATTATGACATCATACGATAGAGATAGGCTCCGAGGCTATCAGCAGTCATGGTTTCCTTTGGAAATACCAGGGCTGGCACAGTAATAATGGTTAGATCAAATACGTATGCTTGTAGGACTATTTTAGAATGTTTCCTTCTAATAACTATTGTATAACTTTGAAATCGATTTCAATGAACTTGTCCTAAATGACCCCAAATACGGCTTAAATGGTAATAGTGGAGATGACTTTAAGATTTTTCTTACCGTTTGGGACGTATGGCAACTTTTTGGGACGCTGGCTCTTTTTATCCTGAAAATATGACATACTAATCATATGATAATTTGTGATGAAAGGGTTTGGTATGTTTCGTTTTCGTAGGACTTTTGTCCCTCAAATAGACATGAGGGATTGTGGAGTTGCTGCCTTGGCATCAGTGGCCAAGTACTATGGTTCAGATTATTCATTAGCACATCTGCGTGAGTTGGCGAAGACCAATAAAGAAGGGACAACTGCCTTAGGTCTTGTAGAGGCTGCTAAAAAAATTGGCTTTGAAACGAGAGCTATAAAGGCTGAAATGTCGCTCTTTGAGATGGAAGATGTTCCTTATCCTTTTATTGCTCATGTTAATAAAGATGGGAAGCTTCAACATTATTATGTTATTTATAAAAGCACCAAGGATTATCTGATAATTGGAGACCCTGATCCAAGTGTAAAAGTAACTAAAATGACTAAAGAGCGTTTTGAGAAAGAGTGGACAGGTATTACTCTTTTTATGGGACCGGAACCCAGTTATAAACCACATAAGGATAAGAAAAATGGACTCTGGGACTTTCTCCCTTTGATCTTTAAACAAAGGTCCTTGATAGCTAATATTGTCTTTGCCAGTCTCTTGGTTACTTTAATAAATATTTTAGGTTCCTATTATTTACAAGGTATTCTAGACGAATATGTCCCTAATCAAATGAAGTCTACCTTAGGAATTATCTCAATTGGATTAGTTGTGACCTATGTTTTACAACAAATGATGACTTTTGCAAGAGATTATCTCTTAACCATACTGAGTCAGCGATTGACCATTGACGTTATCTTGTCCTACATACGACATATCTTTGAACTCCCAATGTCTTTTTTTGCCACAAGACGTACAGGGGAGGTTATCTCACGTTTTAGTGATGCTAACTCTATTATCGATGCTCTGGCTTCGACGATATTATCACTTTTCCTTGATTTCTCTATTGTGATTATCGTAGGAGGCGTGTTATTGATACAAAATAGCAATCTCTTCAAGCTAGTTCTTTGTTCGGTTCCAATTTATACCCTTATCGTCTTTGCCTTTATGAAACCTTTTGAGCGAATGAATCATGACGTCATGCAGAGTAATGCTATGGTTAATTCAGCCATCATTGAGGACATTAATGGGATTGAAACCATAAAGTCACTAACCAGCGAAGAAGTATGCTATCAAAAGATTGATGGTGAGTTTGTTGACTATCTAGACAATTCTTTTCGCCTTTCTAAGTTATCTATACTACAAACATCATTGAAACAAGGTGCTCAACTTATTTTAAATGTACTTATCCTCTGGACAGGTGCTCAGTTGGTGATGGGAAATACCATTTCGATAGGACAATTGATTACTTTTAATATGTTGCTTTCTTACTTCACGAATCCTTTGGAAAATATCATTAACCTGCAAACCAAGTTACAGTCTGCTAAGGTAGCTAATACTAGGCTCAATGAGGTCTATCTGATTGAATCAGAGTTTGGACAAAGTGATGATACCTATCAAGAAGGCATTGCGGATGGAGATATCACTGTTACGGATTTATCTTATAAATATGGTTTTGGTCGTGATACTTTGACTGATGTCAGTTTGACGATTAGACAAGGAGAAAAAATCAGTTTTGTTGGTGTCAGTGGATCTGGTAAGACTACTCTAGCTAAAATGTTGGTCAATTTTTATCAACCATATAAGGGGCACATAGATTTTAATGGTCAAAATATTAGTCGCATAGACAAGAAAACTCTTCGTCAACATATTAACTATCTCCCTCAGCAATCCTATATATTTAGTGGTAGTGTTTTAGAAAATCTTACTTTAGGTGCAGCACGGGGTATTACGCAAGCTGATATTTTGAAAGCTTGTGAAATAGCAGAAATTCGTCAAGATATTGAAAACATGCCTATGGGGTTTCAGACAGAGCTGTCTGATGGAGCAGGTCTGTCTGGAGGGCAAAAGCAACGTATCGCTTTGGCGCGTGCACTACTAACGAAATCTCCTGTACTAATCTTAGATGAAGCAACTAGCGGATTGGATGTTTTGACAGAAAAGCAGGTTATTGATAACCTCCTAGCACTAAAAGATAAAACGATCATCTTTGTAGCACACAGGCTTAGTATCGCTGAGCGGACCGACCGTATCGTAGTCATTGATCAGGGACGCGTAGTGGAGACAGGTTCTCATCAAGACCTAATGTCTTATCCAGGTTTCTATTATCAATTATTTAGAAAGTGAGGAAAAGGAAACACGATGAATCCACAGTTGTTTAAAAGCACAGAGTTTTACCATCGTCGCTACCACAATATGTCTACTGTTTTGATTACTCCCTTGATTTTGTTAGTTATTTTCCTTTTTCTTTTCGCTTTTTTTGCTAAGAAGGAAGTTACAGTCACGTCTAGAGGAAGTATAGAGCCAACCAAGGTTATCGCAGTAATCCAATCAACCAGTGACAATACCATCATAGATAATCAACTGGTTGCTAATAAGGTTGTTAAAAAAGGGGACACCTTAGTTCAGTATTCAGAGACCATGGAGGCATCGCAAAAAGAGGGGCTTCAAAAGCAACTAGAACTTTTAAAAAGACAGGAATCAGGTTTGAAGACCTTGCAATCTAGCCTAACGCAGGGAACCAATCTTTTCCAAGAACAGGAAGACGAGTTTGGTTATCAGAGTACTTTTAACACCTACCTAAGTCAGGCACAGGATATTGACTTGGGTGTGGCTAAAACAAATACAGAGGTTAATAACCAAGCAGCAATTGCGAGTAATACCGGTTCTGCTATTGATAACCAGATTAGTCAATTGCAGACTCAGGTCTCAGAGTATGAGGCGCTCTCTCAAGCTATTACCAATCATGAAACGACTTTACCTGAAGGCAATCCTCATCAGGCAACCTTAAATGCCTATAACAGTCAGTATGCTACGACACCGGATGCCAGTGTAACAGACCAATACCTATCTCAAGTTAATACCAATATTTCGAGCTTGAATGCTTCCATAGGTAATCTAGAAATCCAAAAGGCTGGGACAGGCACAGTTGTAACTTATGACAATAGTGATAGCACTAAAAAAGAAGCTCTAAAAAATCAATTCTTGCAAAATGCAGGACAGCAATTGAGCTCAGTGGAAACACAAATTAACGATACCGAGAGTAAAATCAATCAGGCAGATGTCCTTCTGACTAATACCCTCATCCAGTCACCAGAAGATGGAATCTTACACTTGAGTCAAGCTGATAAAAAAGCAACCATGGCTGCGACAGGAACTGAGTTGGCCCAGCTTTATCCCGATATGACTCAAACCCAGGAAGTTGCCATTACTTATTATGTGAATTCGGATTATGTGCCAAAACTGCAAAAAGGCCAGTCAGTTCGACTGACCTTGGATAAGGTTGGTAATCACGGTACCACAATTATTGGAAAACTTGAGAGTATTGATAATTCTGCCACGGAAACAGAAAGGGGGAATGTGTTTAGAGTAACTGCTAGGGCAAGTATTTCAGAAAAAGAAGCCCAAAATCTACGTTACGGTCTAGAAGGTCGTGTGACAAGCGTTATTGACCAAAAGACCTACTTCAATTACTTTAAAGACAAGTTACTAAACTTGCAAGACCAATAGGAGGAGAATTACTGATGGCTAACAATACGATTAATAACTTTGAAACACTTGATAACCACGCTCTTGAACAAGTCGTAGGTGGAAGTGGGTGGATGGATTATATAAATGGTTTCCTAAAAGGATTCGGAGGGCAAAGAACGCTTCCAACAAAAGACTATAACATTCCTCAAGCTTAGGTATAGAAAAAAGGCTGTTAGGCCTTTTTAGTTATTGTTAATTGTTGTGTGAATGAGAAATTGTTACTCTGTGTTTCTAAGTTTACATTGATATAGTTATCTAAGATTTCTGTGACATTAGCAAGGCCAATGCCTCGCTCTCGTCCCTTGTTGGAGACACCTCTTTCAAATATGGTTTTGGTTTCTGTTTTTTCTTCACTTATGGTATTGCTAATAGATAATAGCTGTGAACAATGATCTTCCCAAAAGCTAATAGTAATTTTAGGGTTTTGAGTTTGAATGGCACCTTCAATAGCGTTATCTAAAAAAATAGAAGTGACGATAATGAAGTCCAGAGTCTCCATCCCAATCAAGTGGATGGGTTCTGGGATGCTAATCTGAGCTTCAATGCCTTCTTCTTCTGCTTGTAGAACTTTTGCGGACAGAAGGCTTTTCAAAGTGTTATCCTGAATATTAACGAGTCTAGCTAAGTCAAAGTTTCTTGTATTTAATCGTTTATCGGATTCTTGAAGCACACTATCATAGGCTTCTTTGACAATATCCATATCGTCTTTATCTATCCCCAATCGTAATGTGACTAAGAGATTACTATAATCGTGTCTAAAACTACGAACAGAATTGTAGAGACCTTCAATATGTTTATTGTAGGTGTAGAGATTTTCTAGCTGGAGATTTTTTTGGAAGTCCAATTGTCCTTGAATCATTTCACGAATGTTTCTGTCTAAAAAGACAATCATAATGAAGAAGAGGACAAGTGAAATAACAACACAGAGTTTTCGAAGCTCCAAAGTTGAAGAATGAGTAGTGTTTTCAAGATACATGAGGATCTGTAACAGTAGGGTGTACCCAAACATAAAAAAGTTAGCAACTATAATAATATGTTGAATCGGAGAATTTGATTTCTGCTTTTGAAGTATGGTAAAACTCCCCTTGAATAATTTAATAAAGAGAAATGATAGACAAAGAGGTGCAATAGATGAAGGGATGGATATTAATAGAGAGCTTTGATAATCGGTGATACTAATATTAAAAAAAGGGAAGATAAAGAAAGTAATCAATCTTAAACTAAGGTTGTTGAGGATATCAGGGAAGAGACCATTGAAAATCTTTATTTTTAATGGTTTTTTAGTCTTAGTGGATAAAAGGAAGGAGAGAAGAAGATAATAGATATCCTCACCCCAGAATTTAATGATAAACCAAGAAGAGTGGTTATAAATAAAATTAAAGGCTAAATTAAAAATAAGGAGTAGGAAAAAATACCTCAGACGAATCTTCTGTCCCATTAAATAAAGGAAAAGAATAATTTCTAGGCCTGCACTTAAAAGGGTGAGAAAAAGTAGCCATAACGTTGTTAACATCCTCTGCCTCTTTCCTCAACAATCTGTGCAATCTTTCCTATCTTCATACGGGATACTGGTAGGACTTGACCATTAATTAAGGTAGCTTCATAATTGGTCAAGTTGACAGAGATAATCATATCTGTATTGACGATATAGGACCGATGGCATGGGTAGAGCTTTTTGTGTATCTTTTTAAAGTCTGCCAGATTTGCTCGGATATCCATGAGGGTATGGATAGTCTGGAGGTGAACATGGTGTTTGATATCTGATGTGGATAGGTATAGAATTTGATCCATAGGAAGGTTTATTAATTGAGACTCTGTTTTGTAGAGAAAAAACTCATCCGTGGTAGTTGCGTTAATAGGGAAGACTTGAGCAATGGTTTCCCCTATTTCTTTTCTAAAGCTAGCTTCATCTAAGGTTTTATTGATGTATTTATAGGCTGTAACGCCAAAAGCTTGAGGCATGAACTCTATATGTGTAGTGACAAAGGCAATGATAGCATAAGGGTTATTTTGACGTATGATTTTAGCAATATCAAGTCCCTTCTTATCTTCACCTTTAATTTCAATATCAAGAAAGAAAATCTGATCGCTTGTATTAGAAGTGATAGCTGATAACAACTGGTCAGGTTTGTCAAAAGACTGGACACAAGATAGATCTTTTCCGAAGGTCATAAGTTCATGTGCTACAGCATCTTCCAAGCGACCCATCTGAATAGAATTATCTTCTAATAGGTAAATCTTCAAGGTCTAGTCCTCTCTTTTATGACGAATACTGTTTATTGAAAAATTGTAACATAAAGAAAACGGTTTTTCAATTTTTTATGAGTATAAAATGAGATTTTTTTTTTTTTTCTGAATTTTAGAAATAATATACATTAGGAATTACCATTCGGGACATATAGCCACTTTTTGGGACGCTAGCTCTGATAGAGACACTTGTATGCTATACTAAAGATGTGATTGAGAGATCACACGATAAAAATTTTAGGAGGTAGTTGCCATGGCAACTCAAACAATTGAAAACTTTAACACCCTTGACCTCGAAACACTTGCTAGTGTTGAAGGTGGTGGATGTAGCTGGGGAGGTTTTGCTAAACAAGGAGTAGCTACAGGAGTTGGTAATGGTTTACGACTAGGTATCAAAACACGTACTTGGCAAGGTGCTGTCGCAGGAGCAGCTGGAGGTGCTATCGTAGGTGGTGTTGGTTATGGAGCAACATGCTGGTGGTGATGGATTATGTTTGATTTGAAAAGTTATATTTTAGGGATGGTTTCCATGGCTGTTATGAGTTTTTTAGATAAGCCAATTATGTCATTTCTTGAAAAACACAAGGCTACCAATTCCGTTAAGAAGAAATCTTCCGTTAAGAAGAAATCCTAACTGAAATGTCTTGTCAATTGCTGGTCTGTGAATAGCATGTGAATTATGATTGAAAATTTCGATATAAGAGAAGAGGTATTTGTAATCATGACCAAAAAACGCCTAGTGTCTCTAATGATGTCTATGGGCTTCGTCCTTGTTGCCTTACATAACTTTGGAGAAAAACTGAATTTTGGACTTCAATGCCTAAATCTTATCGGGTTATGTTTATTTCTCTTTCTTATGTGTACGGTTATCAAGGATATAAGGTCAGACAAGTAGTGACATTTATGTCACTACTTTTTTATCGGCTTCCAATCTATAATAAAATTCATAGATTATGCACAGACTAGCTAAAAACACTTTAAGGAGAAAAGTATGTTTAAAAACTCAAAACCGTATTTACTGGCTACCATTCTCATCGTAATGGGCCTCGCTAATCTATTTAGAAGCTTGGATGCAGTTCACCATACCATTAACTTGCTAGGGCTAACGGTGCTTCTTTATAGCTTACTTTTTAAAAAGTGGGTACAGTTTCAAAAGTAACCTTTGGTCACTTTGAACGTAAGATGCTTGCAAATGCTTATTTTTGATGTTCCCGAAGTAAAATTATTCTTGCTAATGATAGCGGAGATTATATTATATTTGATTGCATATCTTTGTAATAGAGAAAACAAAGATATGTATATTCGCCTATTTAAAGTATCAGTACTAATGACACTACTGTATTACATCTCCAGTAGAATTTAATCGCTAAGGGCTTACTTGAAATCTTACAGCTGTATAATAAAATACAGAGAGGAATAGAGTTAAATGTAATAGCTTATTAGGTTTGCAAGACTGACTGAGGTTATTCATAGTTTAGGTGTTTTATCATGAAGTTAAAGAATATTAGTTCGAGTGTATTGCGATCTTTTAGAACCATCACTGCTGCGTTGGCAGTTTTCCTTATAAGTATCAGCCTTTCTCTCTACAAAAGCAAGATCTCGCCAGGAACTTGGCTAGCAGTCGGAGCACTAGCTTTCGTAGTCATTTTTGTTAATGGACTGCTCTACCGTATGCTTAAGAAGCGTCCAGATTCAGTAAATCTGTTAACAATACGGCAGTCCTTCATTGTCTTTCCTGTCATCACATTTCTAGTGCTTAGTGTAGAGTTTTACACATTACTAACATTCAGTGATACCACAGACCGTATAGTACTAGCCGTATTAATGCTTTTGTTAATCCTCTGTGATTTTCTATCTTACCTTCAAGTCAAAAAATATTTTAAACAATAAACGCATTTGCTTGATTATTCTGTAAGCAATCTATAAGATATTTGCATAAAAGTGTTATAATAAGAAAGTGATTAAGTAAATATGTGAAAATTAGAGGAAGATTTCCAATGATTGAAGGATGTTCTTTAGGAATTACCATTCGGGACATATAGCCACTTTTTGGGACGCTAGCTCTGATAGAGACACTTGAATGCTATACTAAAGATGTGATTGAAAGATCACACGATAAAAATTTTAGGAGGTAGTTGCCATGGCAACTCAAACAATTGAAAACTTTAACACCCTTGACCTCGAAACACTTGCTAGTGTTGAGGGTGGGTTGTCCTGTGATGAGGGGATGCTGGCAGTAGGAGGACTTGGTGCAGTAGGTGGCCCGTGGGGAGCTGTCGGTGGGGTGTTAGTAGGTGCAGCCTTATACTGTTTCTAATTTGTATGGGAGGAATTTATGAATAATAAACAACTTGAAAGATTTAAAAAACTGGATACAAATGCATTGTCTAATGTAAGTGGTCAAGGCTATGGTGCTCAATGTGTTATTGGTACTACCGGAATGACGATTGTCGGTGCAGCTTTCTTTGGCATCGCAGGTGCAGGAGCTGGATTTGCAGGCGGTAGCACAGCATTTTGTTATGATACAGCTAAATAATTTTCATTTGAGAGAGGTGATACATATGAAGAAATACCTAATCATTTTTTCGACTATTGCGATGATATATTTATATAGCAAAGTACTATTGTCATCAGGAAATATCTATCAACTTTTGTTAGCATCAATAGGATTCTTTTTCTTTTTATTTGGAGTCTATAGGCAGTATAGAAAGAATTAGTTAAAGCTTTTTCAATAAGACATGGACTGAATCAAAAATGATATTCAGTCTTTTTTTTACTACTCGGGACATATAGCCACTTTTTGGAACGCTAGCTCTGATAGAGACACTTGAATGCTATACTAAAGATGTGATTGAGAGATCACACGATAAAAATTTTAGGAGGTAGTTGCCATGGCAACTCAAACAATTGAAAACTTTAACACCCTCGACCTTGAAACACTTGCTAGTGTTGAAGGTGGTGGATGTAGCTGGGGAGGTTTTGCTAAACAAGGAGTAGCTACAGGAGTTGGTAATGGTTTACGACTAGGTATCAAAACACGTACTTGGCAAGGTGCTGTCGCAGGAGCAGCTGGAGGTGCTATCGTAGGTGGTGTTGGTTATGGAGCAACATGCTGGTGGTGATGGATTATGTTTGATTTGAAAAGTTATATTTTAGGGATGGTTTCCATGGCTGTTATGAGTTTTTTAGATAAGCCAATTATGTCATTTCTTGAAAAACACAAGGCTACCAATTCCGTTAAGAAGAAATCTTCCGTTAAGAAGAAATCTTCCGTTAAGAAGAAATCCTAACTGAAATGTCTTGTCAATTGCTGGTCTGTGAATAGCATGTGAATTATGATTGAAAATTTCGATATAAGAGAAGAGTTATTTGTAATCATGACCAAAAAACGCCTAGTGTCTCTAATGATGTCTATGGGCTTCGTCCTTGTTGCCTTACATAACTTTGGAGAAAAACTGAATTTTGGACTTCAATGCCTAAATCTTATCGGGTTATGTTTATTTCTCTTTCTTATGTGTACGGTTATCAAGGATATAAGGTCAGACAAGTAGTGACATTTATGTCACTACTTTTTTATCGGCTTCCAATCTATAATAAAATTCATAGATTATGCACAGACTAGCTAAAAACACTTTAAGGAGAAAAGTATGTTTAAAAACTCAAAACCGTATTTACTGGCTACCATTCTCATCGTAATGGGCCTCGCTAATCTATTTAGAAGCTTGGATGCAGTTCACCATACCATTAACTTGCTAGGGCTAACGGTGCTTCTTTATAGCTTACTTTTTAAAAAGTGGGTACAGTTTCAAAAGTAACCTTTGGTCACTTTGAACGTAAGATGCTTGCAAATGCTTATTTTTGATGTTCCCGAAGTAAAATTATTCTTGCTAATGATAGCGGAGATTATATTATATTTGATTGCATATCTTTGTAATAGAGAAAACAAAGATATGTATATTCGCCTATTTAAAGTATCAGTACTAATGACACTACTGTATTACATCTCCAGTAGAATTTAATCGCTAAGGGCTTACTTGAAATCTTACAGCTGTATAATAAAATACAGAGAGGAATAGAGTTAAATGTAATAGCTTATTAGGTTTGCAAGACTGACTGAGGTTATTCATAGTTTAGGTGTTTTATCATGAAGTTAAAGAATATTAGTTCGAGTGTATTGCGATCTTTTAGAACCATCACTGCTGCGTTGGCAGTTTTCCTTATAAGTATCAGCCTTTCTCTCTACAAAAGCAAGATCTCGCCAGGAACTTGGCTAGCAGTCGGAGCACTAGCTTTCGTAGTCATTTTTGTTAATGGACTGCTCTACCGTATGCTTAAGAAGCGTCCAGATTCAGTAAATCTGTTAACAATACGGCAGTCCTTCATTGTCTTTCCTGTCATCACATTTCTAGTGCTTAGTGTAGAGTTTTACACATTACTAACATTCAGTGATACCACAGACCGTATAGTACTAGCCGTATTAATGCTTTTGTTAATCCTCTGTGATTTTCTATCTTACCTTCAAGTCAAAAAATATTTTAAACAATAAACGCATTTGCTTGATTATTCTGTAAGCAATCTATAAGATATTTGCATAAAAGTGTTATAATAAGAAAGTGATTAAGTAAATATGTGAAAATTAGAGGAAGATTTCCAATGATTGAAGGATGTTCTTTAGGAATTACCATTCGGGACATATAGCCACTTTTTGGGACGCTAGCTCTGATAGAGACACTTGAATGCTATACTAAAGATGTGATTGAGAGATCACACGATAAAAATTTTAGGAGGTAGTTGCCATGGCAACTCAAACAATTGAAAACTTTAACACCCTTGACCTCGAAACACTTGCTAGTGTTGAAGGAGGTGGATGTAGTTGGAGAGGCGCAGGTGGAGCGGCTGCTCAAGGAGCTATCGGAGGAGCTATCGCAGGAGCGTTTGGAGGTAATGTAGTTTTACCAGTTGTAGGCTCAGTTCCTGGTTGGGTCGGTGGTGGTGCTCTAGGTGGTGTAGGTGGTACTGTTGCCTATGGAGCAACCTGCTGGTGGAGCTAATCTATGGTATATTTTATTATAGGTTTTGTTGTTGCTTTGTTAGGTAATATCTTTTTCAACAAGGTCAATAAAAATAAACATAAATAATCATCTTGAACATATACGGGTATTTTCATAACAATTTTTAATAATTTGTTTATAAGATAGTGTTATTATCTTTGAACAAATAGTTTATTTTTATGTAGATGGGGAGTTAACTAATGATTACAGAACTAACATATAACGACCTTGAAACCATCCAAGGTGGAGTATCTTGTATTATGCCTAGAACAAATAATAAAGCTGGTGGTAGCTACGACCCCTTTATAGACGGTAGGGTATCGCCACCTAGATATCGAAGTGGCGAAGCCTATCCGATGGTATATCTTCCTATCTGTGTTCTTATGTAGGAAGTTGAAATCAAGGTTCTTATTCGATAATGACTATTAAGATCACTTTATCATCTTAAAGTGGTCTTTTATATTTTTTTACCGTTCGGGACATATAGCCACTTTTTGGGACGCTAGCTCTGATAGAGACACTTGAATGCTATACTAAAGATGTGATTGAGAGATCACACGATAAAAATTTTAGGAGGTAGTTGCCATGGCAACTCAAACAATTGAAAACTTTAACACCCTCGACCTTGAAACACTTGCTAGTGTTGAAGGAGGACGAGTCAATTGGGAACGATGGGGAGTGTGTGGGGCCTCTGTCGCCGTAGGTGCTTCAGAAGGATTCTCTGCAGCTGCAGGTGGAACGGCTTTCTTCATTGGACCGTATGCAATTGGAACTGGTGCAGTAGGTGCAGCTATTGGAGGTGGAGTAGCCTTACTTGGCTGTTAAGGAGAACAACAATGACACATAAAGTTTCAAAAAGGGATATAGTGCTATTTGTCATTGCCCAAGTAGTTAGCATATCCTTACTGGTACTTTTTTTTAGTCAATTACTTCATAACTTATCATCCGTATTCCAATTGGTCTACATCGTAGCAGCCCTCTTAGTGGTTGTGGTTGATATATTGCTCATTCGAAAAATAATGACAAGAAGAGAAGAACCAACTGTGTTAAATCAATTAAAAGCTTCCCTAGCTTGTTTCTTGTTACTGACACTTAGTTGCCTTCGTTTTTTGACAACAGATTTCTATTATCAAAAAGTTATCGCTATATTTGTAGGTTTTTTTTCATTATTGGGTTTCGTACTATTTTTATGGGGCATCAAGTATATCAACCATAATATAGAGAAGTAAGTAATTGACAAAATAAGGAGTATAAGCAATGTTTACAAAATTAACTCATAACGACCTTGAAGTAATTCAAGGTGGTGCTGTTTGTCTTATGCCAAATGTGAATAACAAGGAGGGTGACCCCCTTAAAGACGGTTGGGTATCACCACCTAGATATCGAAGCGGTGAAGCCTATCCCATGGTATATTTACCTGTCTGTGCTATTATGTAAGAACTTTAATTTAAAGGCTCTTATTTGATAAGAATATAAAAGTCCCCCTTATTACCCGAACCTTCTGGTGATAGTGGGATTTTTTATATTCTTACCATTCGGGACGTATAGTCACTTTTTGGGACGTTAGCTTCTATGAGAGTTGTAAATTGTTAAACTAGACTAAGTAATCGAAAGGAGTTTATGATGAAAAAAAGGACATTAACGCTATGGCTGATGAGTTCAGCCTTGTTACTGAATCTATCGGTAGGAACTGCTTTAGCGGATGAGGTGGTAGAAACGGGAGCTGATAATTCTCCAAAGGTTGAAGCAACCGAATCTACTCCAGTAGAACAACCATCAGATAGTCAGGAGCAGTCGCTTCCTGAAGATAAAGAGGCACCAGCAGCGACTGAATCAGTAACCTTGGCTGAGTCTGAGGAGGAGACTGCAAATGATATCCCAGCAGTATCTCGTGAGGAATACGACGCTAATGTTGCTGATTTACCTAAAATAAGTTTAGATGATGTGCGTAATGCCTTTACCGAGGATGGTCAGGCACATACGATTTATTTTGGACGTGGAACCTGTTACTATTGTCGTCAATTTTCACCAGAGTTGAAGGTCTTGAACCAACTGATGGATGGTCGTTTAGAGTATTACGATATAGATCGTGAGGATTTTGACCGAAACTATGTGTTTGGTGAGATTGGTATTCCAGGTACACCTACACTACTTTATCTGGAAAATGGTCAGCTATTATCAGGATGGGTTGGTGGTGGACCTGCTCAAACAGTTTATGACCATTTAGCCAGCTCTAGTCCACGTTTTATGACTTTGAATCAGGAACAAACAACCATCTCTGAACCTCAAACTAAAACTGTTCGTCCTACACGAGTAACCGAAGAGAGTACGAAAGAGAAATCTTTGCCAACTGTTCAACCACAGCCGATGTCAACGGTTCAGAAGGAACTGAACGCTCAAACAGGGCAAATGGCACCAATGACTGATAAAGTAGCAGACACAAAAGAATTCCCTAAAACAAATGACGGTGAGCAATCACTTGTCTCTTTTGTGGGGGCATTAGCAATCTTAGCTTCACTCATGTTAGCACTGAGATATTATATTAAATAGGTTAAAAAATTGAGTATCTCCCTCAATTTTTTTCATTTTGTATATGAATGACCATTCAGGACGTATAGCCACTTTTTGTGACGCTGGCTTTTAAATGACTATCAGTGTGCTATACTAAAGATGTGATTGAAAAATTAGTTGAAAGAAATAAGGAGGTTTTCTTAATGAAAGGACTTAAATGGTTTGCAGGAGGCAAAGAGAGACAAGAACAAGCAGTAGCTATCATCGATGAGGTAATTGAAACTATTGGAGATAAGCCAGATTATGCTGATTTGAAGCAGGTCCTGCACTCCTACCGAACGGAACTTGCAGACTCTCGTTCAGCCACTCCCTATATCTTAAGCAGGATGTCACTGGAAATATCCAAAGTGGTCAGAAAAGACCAGCTAACCTTGTCTCCCTGTATCGAGGAGCGAATGGCAGAGTTGCGAAAATTGCTAGCGATTCGTTATGGCTATTGATGTCATTAGGGAGGATTTCTTGGTTTTAAGGTTGAGTTGTCCATTGAGAAAAGGAAGATGGAGCAAAAAGGTTCTTTTCCAATCTGTTGAGGAGCAGAGAAAGAACCTTAAGTCCTAGTTATGATTATGACAAGCGGACAAGTGATTGTGATAAAAGGTGAGTGCGATGCCTTATCTTAACCGACTTCGTTCAGGAAAGTTACTTTATTTACAACTCATGGTTGTTGCCTAAGGTTTGATAGATGGCAATATTGGTTTAGAATTATTATATAATGGTTCTTCCTTCTTATTTTAGTTACCCCTGGGTTTGGTTTCCTTACTGTGTCTGACCTACCTACCAGTGTTCATCGGACGAGAGCTGAACAATCGTCCACTTGGGAACGACAGTTTACTCCTAAACAAATTTACGCTGGTATGGGCTTGGCACATTTGGCTATTATTTTAACTGGTGTTTATCGTTTGCTGACGGTGAGAGGTGCCGAATGGCGCCTAATCATTATTGTTGTGATTGTTTTGGATATTTGTTTACTAGCTTTTCTGACACCTAGAGTGCTTAAAATCATTAAACAAAGTGAACGAGGTTAGAATGGCAGTTTATGATAGACACGCCTATAAAAATAGCGAGGCTGTAAGTGCTTATCTATGCTTTGGTAACTTTGTAGGCGTTGTGAAAACTTTCTGTTTGAGAGAAGTGTGAGGTTTAAGTTTTATGTCAAAAAATCTACGTGCCCTTACGGCCATTATTTTGTCCCAATTGCTTATTGAGTGTATGGGATTCTTTTTAGGAATTCCTCTTAGTAAGATTCTGGTTTTAACAGTACTTAGCAGTATAGCAGAGGTTCTGATGCATCTTGTCCTAGGCAAAAAATCTAAAGTCACTTTGAGTGATAAAGAGATATGGCATCAATACTTTTTATTCGTTAAGAAGACACTCTGGCTTTCCATTTTGTTTGTTGGAATTTTTCTTTTTTATACGTTGACTAAATCTGACAGCTTTATGCTTTATTTTTACTGGCATATCTTTGTGTTGTTCCACTGTCTTGGCTATATCATTTGTTTAAATAACATCAAAATGAATCGTAAAAATTGAAGATCAAATCTTGTTTATTTTCACACAATAAAAAAATCCCATGGGAGTCATCATCTCGTGGGAATTTTTGCGATAAAGATTAATAAGGCAATGTCATCTTACTTTGGCTTAGGTCCACAGTCACTTCATAGTCACTATTGTCACGAATAGTGTGCTCAAAGTCTGTGGTATAGAGAACGAGTCGGAGTTTGTCGCCCTTGTTGAGTTTGTAGATGGTTGGTTGTAAGTCCAAACCGATAGTCATCCATTCATTTGGAGTGACATTCTCAATGCTAAGGAGATCTTTGCGATTTTGCAGGTTAAGGTGTCCTTTGGTAATGACACGGTATTTTGCCTGCTTGAATGGCAATTCACGTAAGGCTTCCTCCTTGAAGAGACGGCCGTTGTCTACATTCATGCGTTTTAATTCAGGTATTGGAGCTAGGTATTTTTTATCTCCCATTTCCAGAACTTGGGCCGAAATGAGACCACGGTTTGTGCTAGACTTGACCCTGAGCTCTAGGTGGACACGACCATTGATTTGGATGTCTTGGTCCAGTTCAAAGTCTAGAGTGATGGCATTGGCTTTATCCATAAAGAGGTCATCCTTAAAGCTTTGATAAGCCTTACTGTACTTAGCAAAGATTTCCTCTTCGTAATGGTTAGCGATACTAGCTTCTGCCTTACCAAGCTGAATGTGTTTACCATTATCATGACCAAAGTTATCGAGAACTTCCCAGGTCTGTTCAGACTGGTTGTTTTGCCAGATGACTGTAGGC
This sequence comes from Streptococcus thermophilus, assembly GCF_010120595.1. Classification (NCBI taxonomy): domain Bacteria; kingdom Bacillati; phylum Bacillota; class Bacilli; order Lactobacillales; family Streptococcaceae; genus Streptococcus; species Streptococcus thermophilus. Next base: position 3,501 of record NZ_CP038020.1, on the reverse strand, counting down.
AGTGTGTAACCATTATCTAAACCAAGGAGTTTCTGACAAATTAAGGCGTTCATGCTTTCTCGGAAGTCAATAGACTGCCAGGCATTCATGTAAACGTGGGCACCATTATGGAAGAAGAGGTGTTTTTCGAGAGATTTAGGAAGGGCTCTGAACATTTGATAGACATTAATTGGTTTGACATTCCAATCCTGGCTACCGTGTGTAAAGACTACAGTAGCTTTGACACGGTCTGCGAATTGCACATAGTTGCGGTCATGCCAGAACTGGTTATAATCCCCATGCTTACGATCAATAGCTGTGCTTAGCTCATTGAGGTAGGCCTCGTAGTCTTTTTGGTGGCGTAGGTATTCTCCAGCTAATAGGGCACGAGAATAGGTGAATTCAGTCAAGGTATCGAGATCCTCACCAGGGTACCCTCCAGGACTAACGAGGAGTCCATTTTCACGATAATAGTCGTACCAAGAAGAAATACCCGCTTCAGCAATAACCATCTCCAAACCGTCAACACCAGTTGTAGCAAGGGCGTTGGACATAGTACCCAAATATGAAAGTCCAGTAGTAGTCACCTTACCAGAAGCCCAATCAGCAGTGATTGTATGCTGTCTGCTACGACTAGTAAAGGCGCGTGCACGACCATTGAGCCAGTCAATGACAGCTTTATAGGCCAAAATTTGTTGATAGTCTCCAGAGGTCATGAAACCTTCCGAGTTGAAAGTACCGACACCAGATACATAGATAGAAGCCACACCACGAGCCAACATGTAATCGTTAAGTGTATAGGTATCAGTGTGAGCAAAACGCTCCTCAGCCTTTGTGACAGGGTTGATAGGCGTAAGGTCTGCCTCTGGTGCTTTAATTTCTGGACGGCTAAGAGAAATCTTACCAGCTGGTTTGACGAGCAAGTCTCCCTCCATCTTGTGGGTCAGTTTATCAGAGGAAGGTTCATTAGTCCCTTGTTGATAAGGGCTTGCGGTCATCATGGCTGGAACTGGGAAGTCAACATTAGGACGTAAGATAGTCACCTTGACTAGGTCTAACAGCCCATCTTTGTCAGTATCTACAGGTGTTTCGACATAAACCACTTCACGGTGAAGCTGATTAGTGTCAAATGTTGCCAAGCTCTTACCATTAAAGAAGACGTAGTCATTACTTATTGGGATTAAATCTTGGGCTACTAACTGATCAATTAAGGTATTGCCAGATTGTGTGCGTGTCGCTAACAACTGGTGAAGGTTATTAAGGCTACCATCAAAAGCAATTGGGAAGGCCATTTTCTCAAGAAAAGCAACACTGTCGGTAAAGTCCACATTAGGGACAAATCCTAGCAGTTGAAGGGCTACTAAGCCAAAGACTTCAGCAGTCAAAGGACGGTCTGATTGGAAAAAGGACAGGAGGTCTGTCTCTGGATCGGCAATCCAATTTTTCAAAGCCAAATCAGTATCTTCAAAGAAAAGGAAGTACTTGCGAACAAAGGATTCAAAATTGGCTTTGGCACTAGCATCTAGAGAGACTTCAAAGCCCAAAGAACGGAGTTCCTGATAAGCCGTTTCAGGACTAACAGGGATGTAACTGAACTGGTTAAATTTCATATTCAAAAACCTCAAAAATAATACGTAAATATTCCAGAAATATCTTTACATCAGACATTATACCTGATAAAATGATAAATGTCTAAATTATTGTAAAATCGAAAGGAAATAAAGAGACAAATGAATGATTTTCTAAAAGAAGCGTTCACCAGTGAATGGCTTTTGAAATACCTCACTGAGTTGTTCGCGACTGCTTTTCTTGTAGCACTTGGTAATGGTGCTGTTGCCAACGTTGAGCTTACAGGAACAAAAGGTAACAAATCTGGTTGGATTGTTATCGCTTTTGGTTATGGTTTTGGTGTTATGATGCCAGCCCTTATGTTTGGTGATGTTTCTGGTAACCACATCAACCCTGCTTTCACACTTGGACTTGCTGCATCTGGATTGTTCTCATGGGTAGGCGTTCCTGGATACCTTATTGCACAACTTCTCGGTGCCTTCCTAGGTCAAGCTATTGTGGTTTGGGTTCACCAACCTTACTATGCACAAACTGAGAATCCTAACAATATTCTTGGGACCTTCTCAACTATCTCAGCAGTTGACGATCATGATGACACTCCAGAAAATCGTAATCGTGCCTGTGCCAATGGTTTTGTCAACGAGTTTGCAGGATCATTCCTCCTCTTCTTTGGTGCCCTTGCCTTGACAAACAACTACTTTGGTCACAAGCTTGCACAACAAGCTGTTGCTGCTGGTTACACTAAAGAAATGGTTGATGGACAATTCCATGGATCGCTTGAAACAGCCCACATCGGTGTTGGTTTCTTGGTTGCTGCTTTGGTACTTTCATTCGGTGGACCTACTGGACCAGCCCTTAACCCAGCTCGTGACTTGATGCCACGTCTTCTTCACCACCTCTTGCCAACATCAGTTCTTGGTGAGCACAAAGGTGATTCTAAATGGTGGTACGCTTGGGTTCCAGTTGTAGCGCCAATCCTTGCAGGACTTTTGGCTGTATACTTGTTTAAAGCTCTCTACCTTTAATTAATAACAAAAAATCTGGGCTCTTTGTCAACTGTAGTGGGTGACGAAAAGCTAACATCTAGAGAGGACCGGATAGGTCCTTTTTTTATGTATGTTCAGTGTGATGAAGAAACGCTTCTTAAAGTTGATAAAGTTTCTAAACCGAAGCCCAAGCGTTTGATATCTTTGATCAACTTATTAGTCGCTTCAAGTTTCGCGTTTGAATAGTCCGTTTCTAGTGCGTTTTTGATGTATTGCTTGTGTCTAAGAAAAGTCCTAAAGACAGTTTGAAAATAATGATTGACCTTGCTCCTATTTTCCTCTATCAGTTCAAAGAACTCATCTACTCTCTTCTCCTGAAAGTGAAAAAGCAAAAGCTGATAAAGTGTATAGTAGTCAGTAAGCTCTTTTGAAAAAACTAGTGTCTTCGCAACAACTTCATGTGGTGCTAAAGTTTGGCGGAAAGTCTTTGAATAGAAAGAGTAGAGAGATAGTTTACGGCTGTCCTTTTGGAAGAGTCGCCAGTGATTTTTCAGGGCTCGATAGGGTAGTGACTTCTTATCGAACTGGTTCATAATGGCAATTCTTGTCTTTAAAAAGGCACGTCCAAGGTGCTGGATGATGTGGAAACGATCAAGAACGATTTTTGCGTTTGGAAAGAGCTTGCGAGCCAGTGGAGTATAAGCTCCAGACATATCCATCGTGATAAACTGTACCTGTTATCGGACTTTCAATGGATACTTCAAAAGTAGTTTCGTATAGTAGTTTGGCGGCGATTATCAAGGATGGTTATGAGTTCGTTTGTCTCATAATTCTGCGCCACAAAAGCCAATTCCCCTTTCTTGAACCCAAACTCATCCCAGGACATAACAGCAGGGAGTTTGTCATAATGTTCCTTGAAAGTAAACTGATCAAGCTTGCGATAGACAGTGGACGTCGACACGCGAAG